>JASFVZ010000127.1:0-6341 GCA_050049565.1 Chromatiaceae bacterium
GGTGGTGGGTATCAACACCGCCATCTTCAGCCGCAGTGGCGGTTATATGGGCGTCGGCTTCGCGATTCCCAGCAATCTGGCCAAGGCCATCGCCAACCAGCTGATCGAGAATGGCGAGGTGACCCGGGGTTATCTCGGCATCGTGATCCAGCAATTGACGCCCGACCTCGCGGAATCGTTCGACATCGATTCCGGCAAGGGCATCCTGGTAGCCCAGGTTAGCGAGGATTCCCCGGCAGAGAAGGCCGGGCTGCGCCAGGGCGATGTGATTGTCGAGTACCGGGGCGAGCCGGTAACCAATGTCGGCAGTTTCCGCAATCGGGTTTCGCTGACCGCACCGGGCAGCACGGAGGCGGTCACCGTTTTGCGTGGTGGCAAGCGCAAGACCCTGCAGGTCACGATCGGCCGGCTCACCGAAGACAAGCTGATTGCCCAGGGCCCGGCGCAGAGCGCCGACGAGATTGGCCTGACGGTGCAGACCTTGACTCCGCAGCTGGCCGAGCAATTTGACGCCAAGCCTGGCGAGGGCGTGGTGGTGACTGAGGTGCGTCCCGGCTCGATTGCCGCGATGGCAGGGATCGAGACCGGCTCCGTCATTCTGCAGGTAAACCGTGAACCAGTGGGCAGCGCCGCCGACTTTCAACGTGCCGTGAAGCAGGCGGCCTCCGACAAGCGTGTGCTGCTGCTGGTGCGCAAGGGTGGTATGCAGCGGTATGTGGCACTGAGCTGGTAACGGCTCGAGGGATTGCCATGGAGAAAAACCGGGGCGGTCATGGAACCGCCCCGGCAAAAACCGCCGACAGCGAGGTTGGCAGGAAATGTCCGACGCGAACGCTTGTTATCGAGTCGTTCTGGTCTCAGCGACATTTGCATTGTTCAAGCGTCCAAACGCCTTGGGCGCTGCAAACATTCGATGTCCTGCACGGGGCGCTGTCGCGCGTCTTCCCAGCTATCGCAACACCCAACAGCAGCACCCAGATCACGGTCAGCGGGCAGTTTTCCGACCAGACCGAGGCTTTGGATCACGCGAGGGGGATTAAGGTTTGAGCAAGAACGCGGGTGTGGCGCGGGCGTTGGCGACGATTGAGCGGCTGCAGAGAGGCTGGTTGGAGCGTTCCCTTCTCCCTGGACGCAGAGTTTCAAAGCTGCCGATTTTGTGCGTGCACCCGGACACGGAGAGACGGATAGCCCATCTGATGTCGCTTAAGCCGCAATTGCCGGAAAGCACCCTGTTCGGCCAATTTGTAGAAACGAACGCAAAGCCAGCCCTTATTGCGCTGGTGACGTGTGTGTCCGGATTTCATATCGACGGTTTGCGGCAGTAGGAAGCTGTGGCGATGGGAAACAACGCCAAAGAGAAACCCATGAGCGTCACCGCCGCCGCGGCGCTCGGGGTGGGGTCGATGATCGGTGCAGGCATCTTCGCGCTGATGGGAGAGGCAGGCGCCATCGCCGGCAGCGCGGTCTGGATGTCCTTCCTCGTTGGCGGGGTAATTGCCCTGGTGAGCGGTTACTCGATGGCGCGCCTGGGCGCGCGCTACCCGGCGGCGGGCGGTATCGTGGAATACCTGGCGCAGGCCTATGGCGTGGGGCTGGTCTCCGGGGCCTTCAGCATCCTTCTCTATATCTCTGCGCTGGTGGCGTTGGCGCTGGTGGCCAAGACATTCGGCAGTTACGCCTTGGCGCTGCTGCCGGTCGAGGACGGAGCGCACTGGGTCAATGGGCTGGCTGACTTCATCATCATAGGCTTCGTGTTGGTCAACCTGGAGGGCGCAAAAAGCGTCGCACGCCTGGAACAATTGGTCGTGGGCCTCAAATTGCTCATTCTGATCGGCTTTGCCCTGGCGGGTGTAACCGTCGCTGAACCCGCACTGCTGTCACCTGTCCGCTATCCGCCGGCTACACAGGTTCTCTACAGTCTGGCCATTACCTTCTTCGCCTTCGAGGGTTTCCGGGTCATCACCAACGCGGCTGAAGACATGCCAGACCCGTCCCGGACACTGCCACGCGCGATGTTTCTGGCCATTGGCGGCGTACTGTTTATCTACATTGCAGTGGCCATCGCGGTGTTCGGTAATCTCGATGCGCAGCAGGTGGTTGATGCCAAGGACTACGCCCTGGCTGAAGCGGCAAGGCCGGTGTTTGGTACTGTCGGGTTCAGCGTTGTCGCCATTGCCGCGCTGGTATCGACCGCCTCGTCCATCAACGCCAATCTGTACGCGGTCACCAACGTCACGTACCAGTTGGCGAAAGAAGGCGAATTGCCCTCGGCCTTCGGCAAACCGTTTGGTAAATCCCGCGAAGGCCTGATGATCAGCGCCGTATTAATCATCCTGCTCGGCCATGCCTTCGATCTATCCGAGATAGCCGCGGTCGGGTCGATCACCATCCTGATCGTGCACCTGATGGTACACGTCGGGCACCTGCGTCTGCGGCGCAAGACCGGTGCACCAACGGCCATGATCGTGTTGGCCATCGCGCTGACTATGGGCGCCATAGGCTTCGCATCCGCGTATGCGCTGGAACGTTCCCCGCACATCCTGTGGTTGGTCGCGGGAAGCCTCGTGACCGCGTTCCTGGTCGAGGAAATCCTACACCGACTCACCGGCCGGCGCGTACAAACTCGCACGCCCGAACGGACGGCCTAATTGGCGATGCTTATGGTAGACGCTGGCTCGATGTTGTTCGCGTTGGTCGTCGCAGACTCCATTGGCACCTTTGCTGCAACCGGTAGCTCGGCTGCGCGGATCGGACCTGTTGCGCGTGATGGTTCACCAAATGATGTTCCAGCAACTGAAGGCGATTGCCGAACGCATTCACGTCATAGCCAATACGCTCGAAGACAAGATGCTGAAGTTCGTTTGATCCCGCGCAAGATTGACGTGGAGCCTAACCATGGCCACGAATTTCTGCCTCGGGTGGGAGACAACGTGACGTGCTCCCGATCGACGGCGGAATGACCGCAAGAAATCCCCAGACTTATCACAGAGGCAGCCCTATGTTCCAAGAGATCCCCGTCAACCAAGAGAAGATCTTCGCCTTCCGTGTAACCGGAAAACTTACCCACGCTGACTACCAGGCCTTTCTACCCCGGCTGGAGGCCTTGATAGAGGGCGATCGACGTATCTCGTTGTTGGTCGAATTCGATGGTTTCCGAGGCTGGGACCTGGAGGCCGCAAGAGACGACTTCAAATTTGCTAGGGCCCACCCTGACGCCTTCGAGCGTATCGCCATGGTGGGCGAAAACCGCTGGCAGCGTTGGATGGCGGTGATGGCCAAGCCCTTCATCGACGGCGAGGTGCGTTATTTCGCTCACGATGACATCCAGGCTGCCTGGGACTGGCTGCATCAACCGGGTGAAGGCTCGCAACCCCAGAAACTCCTGGACCCCGATCCGTTCAGCCACATCCTGATGGCCACTGATTTTTCCGCGGGCGCCGAGCGCGCCGCCCGGCGGGCACTGGAGCTGGCCGGTCGCTATGCCGCCAGGCTGACGGTTTTGCACGTGGTCGAGCATACCGTGCTGTATGACGATGCCTACGACCCCATTATTCCCAATTGTCTCGAACTGGACCAGCAACTGCGGGAGATCGCGAAACAGCGCATGACCCAGCTTCTGCAAGACATCGCCGCCAGCATTGACGTGCGGTCCGACGTGCAGTTTGGTACGCCTCGGCGCGTGGTGCTTAGCTATGCGGCGGCACAGGGTGTCGATCTGATCGTGGTCGGGCGCCATGGTCGCAGTGGTCTTTCGCGGCTCATGGGTTCCACCGCGAACGCGTTGGTGCATAAGGCGCACTGTGAGGTGCTCATGGTTCCGGTGGATGTTTGACCTCGCTGTGGTGGGTTGCCGATGAAAGACAAGGGTTTTACCTATCGATTTCGGGTCCGGTCGGGCCAGACGGTCTTCTTGGCGGGGTTCGACCCTGCCGACCGACTTGCACAAGAGGACAAGGCCGTAGCCCGAGAGAAGACGGAACACTACGTCAGGCGGCTGCGGGATTTGCAGTACCTGCTCTATGCCGAAGGCCGGTGCTCGCTGCTGATCTGCCTCCAGGCCCTGGATGCCGGCGGTGAGGACGGCACTATCCGCATCAGCCCGGAAGAGCCGCTGAAGCGTTTCAAGCGACGCATCGATGACCCAGCACGGTGGAGGAAGAGGGGTTACGCCGTTGCAGTACGCGGGAGGCACCTTGGTATGTGATCCCCTCGGACCACAAATGGGTGCGAAATCTGCTGGTCTCGCTCATCGTGGTTGAGACACTGGAGGGTCTAAAAATGCGCTCCCCCGAACCGCGGGTCGAGATCGACGAGATCAGGCGCAAATACCATACGGCCGCGACCGAGGAACTGGATCAAGAACACAACCGGGATTTGACGCATGAAACCACAAGAGACCGATAGCTACCGCGACCAGGACATTGACAACGTCCTCGAGGCACTGCAGTCCGACAGGCATCATGGCCTGGGCGTTGCGGAAGCAAGCCGGCGCCTAGTCGAGGTCGGACCGAATGAGATCGAAGAGCGCGAGGAGCCCGTTTGGCATCGAGTGTTCCGCCGTTTCTGGGGGCCGATCCCGTGGATGATCGAGGCCGCAGCGCTGCTCTCGGCGTTGGTACAGAAGTGGGAAGATTTTACGATCATCCTGATCATGCTCCTGGTCAATGCCGGGCTGGATTTCTTCCAGGAGCACAGGGCGTTGAACGCCCTGGCGGCGCTAAAGGCCCGCCTGGCTAACGAGGTGATCGTCCTACGTGATGGCGTTTTCACAACGATCGCCGCCCGCGATCTGGTTCCCGGTGACATCGTCAAGCTCAAGATCGGCGACGTCGTGCCCGCGGACGTGAAGCTACTCGAGGGCGAATATCTGTCCGTTGACCAGGCTGCGCTGACCGGGGAATCGCTGCCGGTGTCAAAGAAGGTGAGCGACGTAGCCTACGCCAACACGATCATCAAGCAGGGTGAGATGCTGGCGGTTGTGGCGAACACCGGCACACGTACGGCCTTCGCCAAGGTCGTTTCGCTGGTGGCGCGCGCCAGCCTGGAGGAACGCAGCCACTTCCAGAAGATGGTGATTCAAATTGGGAACTTCCTGATCTTGATCACGTTGGCTCTCGTTGCGCTGATTGTCATGGTGGCCGTCTTCCGTCATGAAAGCCTACTGGAGATCGCCCGGTTCTCCCTGGTCCTGACCGTTGCGGCAATTCCCGTTGCTTTACCCGCGGTGCTTTCAGTCACCCTGGCCGTCGGCGCGATCAACCTGGCACGCCGCCAGGCGATCGTCTCGCGACTATCCGCGATCGAGGAGTTGGCCGGCGTCGACGTATTTTGCTCTGATAAGACCGGCACGTTGACGCAGAACCGGATGCAGGTCGCCGATCCCGTTTTAATGGAAGGCTATGAGGCTTGCGATCTATTCCGGACCGCGGCATTGTCCTCGAGGCGAGAAAATAGCGATCCAATGGAGGTGCCCATCTTCAGGCACCTCGAGGAGCAGTTCCCGCACCTGGATCTGTCACCGTACCGGCAGATCCGGTTCGTGCCCTTCGATCCTGTTCGCAAGCGCACCGAAGCCGTCATCGAGGGAGACGAAGAGACCTTCACGGCGATCAAGGGCGCGGCCCAGGTGCTTCTGTCCCTGAGTGACCTGCCGGACGAACAGAACGCAAAGATCGAGAGCGAGGTGGATCGGCTCGCCGGTCGCGGTTATCGAACCCTCGCAGTCGGTCGTAGGACCGGTGACGGGCCCGTGGAGTTGATCGGTTTGATCCCTTTGTACGATCCGCCGCGGGAAGACTCAGCTGAGGTGCTGCGACAGATGCAGGACTATGGCGTCCGCGTGAAGATGATCACGGGCGATCATGTCGCCATCGCCCGGGAGGTCGGGCGTCTGCTGGGCCTCGAACAGGAGACTATCCAGGCCCGCCAGCTCA
This sequence comes from Chromatiaceae bacterium, assembly GCA_050049565.1. Lineage (GTDB taxonomy): Bacteria > Pseudomonadota > Gammaproteobacteria > Chromatiales > Chromatiaceae > Thiosocius. Next base: position 5,934 of record JASFVZ010000127.1, read on the forward strand.
AGGGCTCCGGCAGTCAGGCCCTGCTGGGCCTTGCCGAGGCCCTGGCGACGGCCATCTACCGACGTCTCGAGGGCGATGCCTCGATGCGGGAGGCGGAGCGCTTCGCCGCCGAAGTGATGGACGCGCTGGGTGAGCGGTACGACATGCGGTTGTTGGATCGCGAGTTCATCCATACACACGAGTCCGCCATCGTCGAGATGATCGAGTCGGTCGATATTTTTGCGGAGGTGGTACCGGAAGACAAATACCGGATCGTCGATACCTTGCAGAAAGGGGGACACATCGTCGGCATGACTGGCGACGGGGTCAATGACGCGCCCGCGCTGAAGAAGGCCGACTGCGGGTTTGCGGTCGATAATGCCACCGACGCCGCGCGTGCCGCTGCGGACATTGTCCTGACGGCACCGG
>JASFVZ010000128.1:0-6330 GCA_050049565.1 Chromatiaceae bacterium
CGCCGTCATCGCTTTGGGCCTGTACACCGCCAGCCGCGTTGCCGAGCAGGTTCGTGCCGGCATCCAGTCAATCGGGAAAGGCCTGACCAGTGCGGCGTACGCTAATGGATTCTCGACGGCGCAGACATATCGTTACGTCCTGTTGCCCATTTCATTCCGGCTGATCGTCCCGCCGATGACATCGGAGTTCTTGACGATCTTCAAGAATTCTTCGCTCGCACTTACGATCGGCCTGCTCGAGTTGACCGCGCAGAGCCAGCAGATTGCCGAGTACACGTTCCAAGGCTTCGAAGCCTACACGGCCGCGACAGTGATCTATGTCTGCATTGCGCTGATGGCGACGGTGATCATGCAGTTGCTGGAACGCTACACCCGCATTCCCGGCTACATGGGCTCGAGGTAAGGAATGACAGACTTCGATCTCAGCGTCATCGTTGACAACCTGCCCTTTCTTTGGGAGGGCCTTCAGTTGTCGCTATTGCTCACGGGCCTGGCGATCGTCGGTGGAATCATCCTTGGCACGCTGCTGGCACTGATGCGGCTGTCTGGCGTGTTGCCGCTGTCGCTGTTCGCCGCCGCCTATGTCAATTTGATCCGCTCGGTCCCGCTCATCCTCGTAATCTTCTGGTTCTACTTTCTCGTGCCGCTGGCATTGGGGCGGCCGATCGGAAGTTTCTACTCAGCCCTGATCGCCTTCGTTCTATTCGAGGCCGCCTATTACTCCGAGATCATTCGTGCCGGTATACAGTCGGTGCGGAAAGGCCAGGTGCACGCCGGTCAGGCGACGGGTCTCGGCTATTGGCAGATCCAACGGTTCATCGTGTTGCCGCAGGCTTTCCGCAACATGATCCCGATCCTGGTGACTCAGGGGATCATTCTGTTTCAGGACACCAGCCTGGTTTTTGTTGTCTCTTTGAGGGACTTCATGACCGTCTCGTCCATCGTCGCCCGCACCGAAGGCCGATTGGTCGAGATGTATGTCTTCGCCGCGTTGGTGTATTTCGTGATCTGCTTTGCCGGGTCGCTATTCGTCAGACGACTTCAAAAGGCGCGTACCGCATGATCGAAATCAAGAACGTTTCTAAATGGTACGGCGACTTCCAGGTGCTCGCTGATTGTACGACCAGCGTCGACAAAGGCGAGGTCGTCGTGGTTTGCGGCCCCTCCGGATCCGGCAAATCGACCCTTATAAAGTGCGTCAATGGCCTGGAGCCCGTGCAACAAGGCGACATTGTCGTCGAGGGCGTCGAGGTGACCGGTCGTCGCACCAATCTGACTAGCCTGCGGTCGCGGATCGGTATGGTGTTCCAGCACTTCGAGCTCTACCCGCACCTGACGGTGCGCGACAACCTCTGTCTCGCGCAGCAGAAGGTGCTCAAGCGCAGTCGCAATGAAGCGGTCGAGAAAACCAAGGCACTGCTCGAGAGGGTGGGTCTCGCGGAGCATATCGACAAGCATCCGGGCGCGCTATCCGGTGGTCAGCAGCAACGCGTCGCGATTTGCCGTGCACTGGCGATGGATCCGGTGGCCATGTTGTTCGATGAACCGACGTCGGCACTAGATCCTGAGATGATTAACGAGGTGTTGGACGTCATGGTCGGACTTGCTAAGGAAGGCATGACGATGATGGTGGTGACCCATGAAATGGGCTTCGCGCGTAAAGTGGCGGACCGGGTCGTTTTCATGGATGGTGGGCGCATCATCGAAGACCGGCAGACCGATACGTTTTTCAGCAAACCCGAAAGCGCGCGCGCCAAGGACTTCCTGAGCAAGATCCTCAATCACTGAGTGCGGTTTCGCGCCTAGGCGCTACTGCGCGGGTAGCACGCGATGTTCGTCGACGGCATAACCAACGTGATGTTTGCCCTCGCGGCTGGCGCGTTTGTTCTCGGCGGCATCGTAAAGGGCTTGACCGGCTTTGGTCTGCCGCTGGTGGTGATATCGCTGACGTCGACTTTCGTGCCGATTGAGGCCGCGCTCGCCATCAACGTCATTCCGCCTTTTCTGCTCAACGTCTGGCAGGTTGGCGGGCTGCGTGGTGCGGCCGACACCTGGCGCCGTTATGCCCCGGTGCTGATCTGTCTGCCGATTGGCGTTGCGATCGGTGCCGTCTCCGCGTCGGCCCTGGAGGCGAATTGGCTGGTTGGCGCCGTCGGCGCGGTGACCTTGGCCTTTTGCGTCAGCCAGTTCGCCGGTTGGCGCATGCCGTTATCGTCAGCGCATGTGCGCCCAGTGGGTGCGGCGGCGGGTGTAGTGTCCGGCTTCCTCGGTGCGCTGACAACGGTCACCGGCCCTCCGCTTGTCGTTTATTTGCTTGCCGCAAAGGCGTCGCCGGATGTCTTTAAAGCGGCGCTTGGTCTGTTCTTCCTCATCATCGGCGTCTTGCTGACCGTCGCCTTCGCGTCGATTGGTTTTCTCACGCTGCCGCTGGCGTTGGCGGGCACTTTGATGGTGATACCGGCCGCCGCGGGGATGTGGCTGGGTCGGCTTCTGTCCCGCCGGGTCGACGCTAATCTGTTTCGGAAAATTGTTCTGGTGCTGCTTTCGGCCGTGGGCGTCAACCTGATAATCCGGGCTGTCACCGGCTGAACGATCGCTAGTGTCTTCGAGAGAATTCAGACGATCATCAGGCAGTGGGCTGGCAATGCCCTAAGGTCGCTTGGTCAATCGAAGGATGATGTAGACCTTTGCGGGTACGAGCAAAAAGGCACCCAGGGTGATCAGCGTCACTACCAAGACGATTCCTTCGATACCCCAACCAGTCGCAGCTGGGGTAAACCACAGCAGGAAAAGCCCGACGCCGAGGAAAATCAATCCTGCGAAAAGAGCGAACAACATCCACCGCATCATCTGGCGATTTTCTTCGTGTTGGCGTTCGAAGCTTCGAGTCCAAACATATACTTTTCACAGTTACGCGGCCAATTCGGCTGGAGGCGGCCTATGCAACTCATGTAAAACCAGAAGCAGGCAGCGGGCCGTTGCAATCAGGGGCAAGACTGCCGAAGTTGACGTTGCTAAATGACAATCAAGAATTCGCCAGCCACAGGTTCTCTATCCACCGTCAGCTCGAATATCCGGGACAAAATCTTGTCGTAGAGATGCCAGACATCGAGTCCTTGGGCCGTAACAATGTCCATCAGCCGTTGTGCACCGATGCTGCCTGGGTCGAGCAGGTGAAAAGCGTCCGTGAGAACGGGAAACCTGGTGCACAAGGGTTCCTCAATACGCCGGAGCACGGCTACGCATCCGGGTGTGATCCTGATTGGAAGGGTCGAAGGGCGCGACGAGTGGCCCGGTATCGGCTTGAATCATCGCTTGTGTTTCCGATGAATTGCTTCCCTGGTCGCAGACTTGGAGCGCCGGACAGGCTCAATCGCGTAGCCGCCCTCGCCAAGTTCCAGTTCGCGGTAGATGGCCAAAGGATTGCGGTCAGCCTGCTGCATTGCCTGTTTCTCTTAGGCACTCAAACCGCACTTAAGAACCTCGGAAATTGACAACCCGGTAACCTTTTTCAGCTTCGCCAAGGTCTTCTCGGCTTCGTCGTCGAGTCGCACAGTGCTGGTTCCCACCGCCACTTTCCTCTAGTCTGGTGTATTACAAAGTGCAATACAGTCGCGCGAGCGACGCAACGTGCCGGCGAGATTGTCGACAGCCTTCATCCCAACGTCTAACTCCGGGGAATCCGCAGAGAAACCACGCCGGGCAACACTTCCGGCCGAACCTTTTCCTGGGACGGTGGCTCCAGCGGTGGTCCTGGTGTTTCTCAGAGAATTCGGACAATCATGATGCAGTGAGTAGGGAATACCCACGGGGATCCCCCGGCGGTGCCTGCAGGAGAAGGCCGTGGGTCGCTACGATTTTTGCGACGGTTCAGATCGGCGGTATCTTCAAACACACCGACTTCTGTGTGACCACGATGCTCATTGCGCCTCGGCTTCCGGCAGGAAGCCGCCGGCCTGCATGTTCCACAGGTGCGCGTAGTGCCCGTTGTTAGCAAGCAGGTCCGCATGGCTGCCATCCTCGATGATCCTGCCTCCATCGAAAACCAGGATGCGGTCCATATGCGAGATCGTTGACAATCGGTGAGCGACTACGACGACGGTTTTTTCCCGCATCAGGCAGTCCAGCCCCTGCTGGATCTTTCTCTCCGTGACCGAATCCAGTGCCGAGGTTGCTTCATCGAGAATCAGGATCGGTGCATCCTTGAGGATTGCGCGAGCAATGGCGATCCGTTGGCGTTGCCCGCCGGATAGCTTGACCCCGCGCTCACCCACCAGCGATTCATAGCCATTCTCCGTTTGCAGGATAAACTCGTGCGCATGCGCTTTCTTCGCCGCCTCTATCACCGCATCGTCGCTGGCCTCGAGCCGGCCGTAACGAATGTTTTCCATCAGTGACCGATGGAACAGCATTGGGTCCTGCGGGATCATGGATATGTTCTCGCGCAGGCTGTCCTGGGTAACGGCCAAAATGTCCTGGCCATCGACCGCGATCACGCCGCTCTGCGGCTCGAACAGCCGGAGGATCAGGTTTACGAAGGTCGACTTGCCCGAACCGGAAAACCCTACTAAGCCAACCTGTTGGCCTGGCTCGATGGTTACCGACAGCTTATCGAATACCCGTTGACCGTCTTTATAAGCGAACGACACATCCCGGAAATCGATCTCGCCACGCGACACTTTCAATGCCGTCGCGCCAGGCTTGTCGACGACCTCGTGCGGCTGAATAAAGATCGATACCCCGTCGCTGATATTGCCGAGGTACTCGAAAAACTCGAGGAAACTGCGGCTTAGCCTGAGGCGCCAACCAGAATCAGTCCACTTTTGCTAAGCAAAACCAGTCCACCCGAGGCGGCCAGTTCGAGCGGTGGCTGCGATCAAGGAAAGAGCGAGTCGGGGACCTTGTAGGTCCAGCCACGAAAGCGTTTGCAGGGTGGTGCCTCGATCAGTTCGACCCAGGACTTGACGTCAAAGATGAGCGCATAAGGACAGGCCGGATCGTCGGGCGAGTACAAGATCTCCGGCGTCAGTAAGAATCCCCCGCACCAGTAGCCATTGCAGGCGACGACGAGCCGATCGCAAGGATCGCGGCCGAGACCCTGCGGCAAACGGCGGCAGTTCCAGACCTCTTCAATCACGCCAGGCTGGTCACGGCGCTCGCGTTTGTGCGCGAGCACGGCGGTCGACCAATAGACACCGATATTCATGGCGGATCCGGCGTCGGGCGCATTCGCAGGGGTTAATTTTTCGAGTGTTCCAATCGCAGGTTCACCCGTCAAGGGGGCTTGGCCGTGTCCGGAGGACATTCATGGAGCTCGAAATGCATCAGTTGGATCTCAGGTATCAAGATCTGCGTCGGCGTGATCCCAAGCGCGAGCGGCAGTTGCTGGCCTCGCTGGCCGAATCGGGCCAGCAGTTGCCGATCGTCGTGGTGCTGGCCGAGGCGCCGATCGTGATCGACGGGTACAAGCGGGTGCGGGCGCTCAAGCGCTTGGCGCGCGACACGGTCGAGGCGATGGCGTGGGACGTCGGCGAGGCCGAGGCCCTACTGCTGGAACGCCTGATGCGCACCGGTGGTGAGGATGCGCTGGAGCAGGCCTGGTTGTTGATGGAGTTGCACCAGCGCTTCGGCTTGGCCGGCGAGGAGCTGGCGCGGCGCTTCGATCGCAGCCCGAGCTGGGTCAGCCGACGGCTGGCGCTGGTGCGTGAGCTGCCCGAGGCGATCCAGCAACAGGTCCGCAACGGGGCGATCGGTGCGCATGCCGCCATGAAGTGTCTGGTGCCCATGGCGCGCGCCAACCCGGCGGCGGCGATCCGCCTGTCGGCTGCTCTGGCGGGGCTCAAACCCAGCAGCCGCCAGGTCGAGCAGTTGTATCGCGCCTGGCAGGTCGGCGATGCACAAGCGCGCGCGCTGATCGAAACCACGCCGCAGGTGTATTGGCGGGCCTGCGAGGCGGTCAGCGAGGACGCCGACGCCCCGGCCGACCCGCTGGACAAGGTGCGGCGCGATCTGGCCGCGCTCAGCGGGATTGCCCGGCGCGTGCGCCGGGCGCTGGTGCAGGGTCTGTGGCCGACCCTGGCCGAGGAAGCGCGCACCGGACTGGCCGGCAGCTTTGATGTGGCGCGCGCGGACTGCCAGGCGCTGTTCGCCCGCTTCGCCCAGGAGACCGGCGATGCTCGATGAAGCCACCCGCAGCGCCATCTTACGCCTGCGCGGCCAGGGGCACGGCAGCCGTACCATCGCCCGCGCCTTAGGCGTCAGCCGCGAGGCGGTACGCGCGGTCATCCGCAGCGGCACGACGACGGTGCCAAGCCTGGAGCGGGACGAGCG
>JASFVZ010000008.1:0-12685 GCA_050049565.1 Chromatiaceae bacterium
CCTGCAGCTGCTGTTCGGCACGCTGAAGGGACTCGGACATAAGCTGCTGGTCGCAAAAAGCGGCGAGGATGCGTTACGCGTTGCCCAGTGGTCACACCCGGACCTCGTATTGCTCGATATCCTGATGTACGGGATGGACGGGTTCGAGACCTGTGAACGCCTGAAAGCCGATCCGGAGACCCGCGACATCGCGGTGATCTTTCTCTCCGCACTCGACGATACCGACGACAAGATCAAAGGCCTTTCGCTGGGCGCAGTCGACTACATCGCCAAACCGTTTCAGGCCGAAGAGGTGATCGCACGTGTCGAGGCCCACCTGACAATCGCACGACTGCGCCATGAGCTGGAAGACCGCAATCGACAGCTGGAGGCCGCCAACCAACCGATCCTCGACGCCGTCGGCGACGGCATCTACGGGCTGGACCCGGAAGGGCGGATCACCTTTGCCAATCCGGCGGCCTCACGACTGACCGGCTATCCGCAGAGCGGGTTGATCGGCCAGTCACTGCATGAGCTTCATCTCTATGCCCGCTGGGACGGCTCCCCGTACCACTTCATCGAAACCGGTATCTACCAGACCTTGAATCAGGGCGTTGCAACCAACAGCGATACCGATGTGTTCTGGCGTGAAGCAGGCGACCATTTCGCCGTCAGCTGGACCTGCACGCCAATCAAGCAGAACGACCAGGTCAGCGGCGCGGTGCTGGCGTTTCGGGACGTCACCCAGCGCAAACGCCAGGAGCATCAGCTGCGCGACGCCCTGGCCGAGGTCGAGACGCTACGCGACCGCCTCCAGGCCGAGAACCTCTATCTGCAGGCCGAGGTGCGCACCGAGGGCCGATTCGACGGCATCGTCGGGGAAAGCCAGGGGCTCAAGGAGGTGCTGGAACAGATTGAGCAGGTCGCGCCGACCACCAGCTCGGTACTCATCATTGGAGAATCCGGTACCGGCAAGGAAGCCATGGCCCGCGCAATCCACGATCTGAGCGCCCGAAGGGATAGGCCCCTCATCAAGGTCAATTGCGGGGCGATCACGCCAAGCCTTATCGAGAGCGAGCTGTTTGGCCATGAGAAAGGCGCATTCACAGGCGCGAATCGCCAACGCCATGGCCATTTCGAACTGGCCGACGGAGGAACGATCTTCCTGGACGAGATCAGCGAGCTGACCCTCGACGCCCAGGTCAAGCTGTTGCGTGTGCTCCAGGAACAGGAGATCAGCCGTCTTGGCTCAGAGCACGCCATCAAGGTCGATGTCCGGGTGATCGCCGCGACCAACCGCGATCTCGTCGAGATGGTCGAACAGAACAACTTCCGCATGGACCTCTTCTATCGCCTCAACGTGTTCCCGCTGAACGTGCCACCGCTGCGCGAACGCCGGGAAGACATCCCCCTGCTGGTCACCAAGTTTCTCGCCGACCAGGCGCGGGCCCAGGGCAGGCACTTTTCACGGGTCTCCGAGGATGCCATGGCGCTGCTGATGCGCTATCACTGGCCCGGCAATATCCGTGAACTGCAGAACGTGATCGAGCGTGCTGCGATATTGGCGCGCGACCAGGTGGTCCAGATCGCACCGCACCTGGTCGATTCCCGGATCGGCAGCGAAGCGCCGCCGACGTCGTCCGCAGCCGTCGAAACTGCTTCGGATCCCGAGGTCTTCTCGTCGCTGGCCGACAACGAGGCCCGCTACATCAAGCAGGTACTGGACCACACCGGATGGGCCATCGCGGGCAAGGGTGGAGCAGCCGAGATTCTCGATCTGCCCGCCAGCACGCTCCGCTCGCGGATGAAGAAGCTCGGAATTTCCCGCGACTGATCACAGCGGCTTTCGGCGGCCGCGGCAGGAAATCGGCGCGACAACCGGGCTAGAATACCGGTCCGGTTTTATCCAGGGTTCAGCCAATGACTTACCGCACTCGATCCTCCGCTTTTCCGCCTGCCCGGCTGATGCTGGGTGTCGGCCTCGCCGTGATGGCGACTGCGCCGGCATGGTCATTCACGATCATGAACGACGATGAAATCGCCCAACACACGGCAATCATGTCCGAGCTGCAGGGCAATGCACGCGAGGAGTACAGGAACGCGCAATATGAGTTGTTGAAGCAGCGCGCGGCGGAACAGGGCTACTCGATGCCGGCCAATCCACCCTGGCAGCAGGCAGCTGCGACCCCGGCAGCCCCCGACGCCACGCCGGCTGCACCTGCAGCCGCTCAGTCTCAGCCCGGGGCAGAGACACGCGGCGACGATGCAGCTGCCCGCCATGCGGCTATGCGCGACAAGATGCGCGCGCACCGTGAAGCGCTGCTGAAACAGGCGGCATCGCCACCGCCACTGGCCGCAGAGCCCCCCGCGGCACCGACCCCATCCGAGGCATCCCCTCCAGCCGACACCATCGCTGCGCCCGAGCCCGCGGCATCACCCGGTGCGCCACCGGCACCGGAGCAGCCGGCGCCCGCCGCCGCTACGCTGGCCGAGACGGCACCCGCCGCGCCGGAAATCCCGCCACCGCCGGCGCCGCCCGTAGCACAACCCGCGCCGCCTGCTCCGGAGCGCATTGTGATTCAACCACCCGCCGCGCCGGAGCCACCGGCACGGCCTGTGTTCGATGCACCGGCACCGATCGTCGTCGAACGCCCGGAGCCGCCGGAGCCGCCCCAGATGCCGGAGTTCGGCAAGGTCGAGGCGCCGCCGGCGCAACCGCCGCTTTCGGAGATGCAGCCGGCACCGGCCGAGGCGCCGACTGCCCCGGCAGCCGACGCCCAAGCGGCCAACGCGGCGGCGATGGACGCCTATCGCAAGGAAATGCGCGCCCGATTCGAGGCCTATATGCGCGAGCGCCGGGCGCAGATGGACGCGATGACGCAACAGCAAGACGAGGGGACGGCAGCGCCGCAACGACCGACAGCGCCGCCGATGCAACCCGGCGCCGGGCCGGCAATGCGACCCGGTCCCGGACCCTATGGCTATCCCAACATGCCGCCGTACGGTCCTCGGTATCCATCGGCATTCCCCGGTTACCAGACACCCTATTGGCAGCGGTAGCGCTTCGCCAAACCAGCTCGCGGCCCCCGATCAACGGGGGCTTTTTTTGCCGGCCCTGGCTCGGGTGCACGTCGACCCGCAGCTCCCGGTATCAATACGCGACCGGGGCCTTCAACGACGTGCCGCTTTGACCAGTTCGTAGGCCTGACGGATCTCGTGGGTCTTCTGGCTGGCGATCTTCATCATTTCCTCGGGCAACCCTTTCGAAACCAGCTTGTCGGGATGATGCTGGCTCAGCAGACGGCGATAGGCCCGCTTGACCTCCGCATCTGACGACTGCGCCGTCACGCCCAACAGGTCATAAGCCGCATCCAGCGAGTTCACGCCGCTCGTGGACGCCGGGCGGCCTCTTCCACCGGTGCCGCCGCCAAGGCCCTGTTTCGCGCGGACCATTCGCTCCAGACGGTGGTACTCGAACTCTGAAACCCCGAGTTGCCCGCAGATTCGCCGCAGCAGGGCATTTTCGGCCGCATCTAGCCGGCCGTCGGCATAAGCACCCTGAAGTTGGATCTCAATGAACAGCAGTATCAGGGTGCTACGCCCATGACACTCGTGACGGAACTGGGTAAGCACGGCGTCAAGATCGAAATCCGGTGCTTTTCCCTGACCAAACAGGTCAATGGCCGTCGTGCGCATGTCCGGCGTCAGTGACATCTCCGCCATCACGGCCTCGGCCATGCGGATTTCTTCCGGGCTGACACGCCCGTCGACCTTCGCGACATGCCCCATCACGGCGAAGGTCGCCGTGAAGAACGCTGTCTGTACCCTTTCCTGATCACCGGCATCGAACGCCGCCTCGTCGGGCAGTGACTTGATACCCCGATCGAAGTTGTGGCCGAGCGCCGCCCCAAGCAACGCGCCCAGTGGCCCGCCGATGACGAACCCGAACGCACCACCAACGAGCTTTCCCCACCAGGCCATCAGGCACGCCCGTCCGGGTCACGACGTCGGATCGGCCAGGCCGCGCTACTTGCCATGGAGATACTCTTCATCACGAAACGAGCCCACCCAGTGCGGCTTAAACCCGACCATTATCGAGATCAACCAGCCGTTGAGGACAGCTTCGGGGAAGAACATCAACGGCAGGAACAGCAGATAGGTATCGGACAACTTGTCGAGGCTGTAGGCCCCCGCGGCCAACAGCAGCGCGGTCGCCGTCAGCGCCACGATGATGGCGATCAGACCGCCGGCCAGGAAGGCATTGACGAAGACATAGACGAAATAGTGCTTTGGCAGGTGGGCCCGAACCAGGCCCAATATGATCTGGGTCAGGGTAGCGGGCAGCACGATGAATATCATCGCGGAGGGGACGAGTCCGCTCCAGTCGTTCAGACCGACCAGGGTCGTGCCGAGCAAAGCGAGGCTGCCCGCCAGAATGGCCAGTGACCAGCCAAACATCAGCGTCAGGGTGACCATGCCTGAGAGATGCCAGGCGAATCCCGGTTGGATGTCGGCACGCATGCTCCAAAGCACCGACAGAGCAACGATCGCGCCGATAAAGACATTGAGCTGATCGGTGTAGCCCAGGCGCCGCCAATTCGCCCAACGCGCTGCATAGACCAACACCCAGGCATAGGCGATACCGAAAAACCACAACCACGCGGTAGGGAAAAGCTGTCCCGAGAATTCCATAAATGAACCAGCAGCCAACTGTCTGGGAGTTTACCCGATGCAATATCGTCCGCTGTCCGACACCGGACAGAACGTCAGTATCATCTGCCTTGGCACCATGACCTTCGGCGAACAGAACAGCGAAGGAGAGGCGTTCGAGCAGCTCGACCTTGCGTTGGACAGCGGTGTCAATTTCATCGACGCGGCCGAGATGTACCCGGTGCCGCCGCGGGCCGAGACCATGGGCCGTACCGAGAGCATCATCGGCCGATGGATGGCACAACGCGGCTGCCGTGACCGGGTGGTGCTCGCCACGAAGGTCGCCGGACCCGGCCGTGACTGGCTGCCTTACATCCGCGGCGGGGGCAATCGGCTTGGCCGCAAGGATATCGCTGCCGCGGTCGACGGCAGCCTTCAGCGCTTGCAGACAGACGTCATCGATCTCTACCAGTTGCATTGGCCGGACCGTGAAACCAACTTCTTCGGCCAGCTGGGCTACAGCCCGAAGCGTGACCCTGACGAGGTGTCTCTCAACGAGACACTGGCAGCACTCGCCGACCTGGCAGCGGCCGGCAAGATCCGCCACATTGGCCTGTCGAACGAGACACCGTGGGGCGTGATGCGCTGCGTGCAGCTCGCCGAACAACATGGTCTGCCGCGCCCTGTATCGATCCAGAACCCCTACAACCTGCTCAATCGAACCTTCGAGATAGGTCTTGCGGAAATCGCTGACCGCGAAGCGGTCGGCCTGCTCGCCTATTCTCCGCTGGCTTTCGGCGTGCTCAGCGGCAAGTACCTCAGCGGCGCCCAACCGAGCGATGCGCGCCTGACCCTTTTTCCTCACTACGACCGGTACTCGAATCCGCAGGCCCAGAAAGCCACCCACGACTATGTCTCACTGGCGCGATCGGTCGGGCTTTCGCCTTCCCAGATGGCGTTGGCCTATGCCAACACCCGGCCGTTCCTGACCAGCACGATCATCGGCGCGACCAGTCTCGTCCAGCTGCGGGAGAATATCGGCAGCGCAACGCTGGCGCTGCCCGATGATGTGCTGGACGAGATCGAATCGATCCACCGCCGTCACCCGAACCCGGCGCCCTGACCGTAACGACAGTCCTGTACCGTGCGCGGTGCGGCCGATCAGTGATCGCGATCACTCAAGCGCGGTCTGTTGATGCCGCTAAGCCTAGTGAAGACATCAGGGGGGCCGACGCAAAGGCCTCCAGAGCAGGCCGGGAGAACGACGATGATCAAGACGTACGATATGGAATCGTGTCAGCCGATCGGTGACGAGCAGACTGCGTCTCGCGTGATCTCCGAACCCTGCTGCCAAGCCGTACCGGCGCTTCGCCTGCTGACGGTTGACGAGGCCAAATACCTCGAGTCCATCAGGGTGACACCGCCCGGGCCTGTGGTCATGGCGTCGATCGACCGGCTGTCGGGATCCTGAAAGAAACCGAGCTTGCGCCTCAAACCTCAGCGGGCAAAGTGACCCAGAGCTGTCCTGCATCCTCTGTCAGCGGCAACGCGGTCAGCGAACGGCCGACACAAGGGCCACGCAGGCAATAACCGTCCTCCGGTCTGAACAGCGCACCATGGATCGCGCACTGAATAAAGCTGTTGTCGAGATCAAGGAATTGATCGGGCAGCCATTCCAGCGGCGCGCCGGTGTGGGGGCAGCTGTTGAGATAGGCCGCCGTCTGCCCGTGCTTGCGGACGATGAACAGCCTCACGGGTTCTGCATCCGCACGCTCGATGACAAAACCCTTCGTACCAGGATCGGGGAGACCGTCTGACTCGCAGAGTCGGTGGAGTGACCCGCCCTGCTCGAGCATCAAAGCGCGAGACCCAGCAAGGATGAGAACAACTCACCGTTGCCGGTCCAGAAACTCAGCGCCTCCAACCCGCCGAGCACCAGCAAGCCGCCGAGCAGCAGGGCGGCCCATCGGCCTCCGCCGTTCTCGAGCCCGATCGGTTTGCTTGGGCCTGACAGGCGCTCGTCGCGCAGATCCGTCGTCAGCGACGACGCATTCTCCTGTTCGAGATCTTGCAGGGCCTTCTGCAACTGATTACGCGCTGTCTCTGCCTCACGCCGGGTAATCAGGGCCTCATCGGCGTCGGTCTGCGCCTGTTCCAGATCACGTCTCAGCTCATCGAGCTGCTGATTCGCATCCTCGATCTCATCTTCGAGCAGGTGCCGTGATTCGTCCGCCTCTGCCAACTCGCGCTGGCGTTCAACAAGCGACGCTTCAAGTTCCTCGATCCGCTGACGCATCGACTCCAGTGAGATCGCTTCCCGGCCGTCGGCCTCCTGGAGGCGACGCTTCTGCGTCTCGATGACCGCCAGTTGCTCTCGCATGTGCGCGACGTCCTGGATCGCCTGCTCGCGGACCATCTCGAGTTCCGCACGCAAGGCCGCGATCTCGGAGACATCGCCATCACCACCGGCCTGTGCTGACTGGATCTGCCCGACGTACTCTTCGATCACGCCGCGCAGCTGTTCGACTTCCTGATTTTTCGCCGCGAGATCCTGCTGCAGGCTGTCGCGCTCTGCAGCCAGCGTGCCGTCCGCCTGCGCATCACCCTGTTCGACCAGCCTTGCTTCCAGATCGAGACGCTCGGCGCGCTCTTTGTCAATCTGCTCCTGCCACGCGCGCTGGGCCTCCTCATGGGCAAGGATCTCCCTCTCGTGGTTGCGAACCGCCTCGGCGACCTGGTTCTCCAGGTCCACCAGGCGACCCTGCTCCTGGTCATGTTCGCTGACCGCCAATTGAAGGGTCTCGCGTTCGGCGCTCGCGGCGTTCAGCGCCTCGATCAGCTCGGCCTGCTCGTCACGGGCGGCCGACAGCGCCAGCTCACGTTCTTCGAGACGATTCTCGAGCTCGAGCTTTTCACTCCGAAGTTGTTCCAGCAATGAATCGGCATCACCCTGCGACGCCTCATCGTGCGACTGCAGTGCGTCGTAGCGTTGCCGCAGCTCGCCATGTTCTCTGGTTCTCACCGCGAGTTCGTCGCGCAGTTGAGCAACCGCTGCACGTGCTTCTGTCAGCGCTTCGGCGGCCTCGGCGGCCTGTTCTGCATGGTTGCGCTCGGCGTCCGCCAGTCTGGATCGAACGTCCTGCAGCTCGGTATCACGCTCGGCGAGCGCCGCCGTCTTCGCGGCCTCGGCGTCCTCTGCCGAGGACCGCGCCGCGCCGAGTTGCGCTGCCACCTCGTCCCGTTCGGCCTCGAGTTCGCTGATCCGCGCCAGCAGCCCTGCGCGCTCGGCGTCGCTGTCGACGAGTTTGGCCTGCTGCTCCGCAAGGCGCGACTCGTTGTCCTGCGCGACGGCATCGCGTGCCGCTTCAGCTTGGGCCAACTGCTCTTCAGACGCCTGCAGCCTTGCCTGGAGGTCGTCACGTGTCTGCGCCAGCTCAGCCGTTTGTCGTTCGAGGGCATCAACCGAGGACTGCAGGTTCCCGACTGCCTTGTCACGCTCCGTCTCGAGGGCCGAAAGCGCGGCCTCGCCGGCCGCCGCCGTTTCAGTCGCCTGCTCGCGGCTCGTCGCAAGGTCGGCCTGCAGCGACTCGATCTCCTCGCGGCTCGCCGTCTGCTGTTGTGCAGCCTCCTGACGCAGGGCCTCGAGCGCCTCCTCCAACTCGGCCACGCGCGACCGGGCCTGGTCGATCACGGCACCGGCCTCCGCATCGCCGTCGCTTATCCGCGCATGCAAGGCGTCGTTATCGGCCTTCAGCTGGTCAACGGTCGCCTGCAGTCCGTCGCGCTCGGTACTGGCGCTGTCCCGTTCGGTCTGGACTGTTTCGATCGCCTGCATCAACTCGTCGATGCGGGCAGCGGATTCGGTGCTGTTGGCTTCCGCTGTCTGGGCCAACGCGTCTTTCTCGGTGGCCAATGCGGCGAACTCGGCCTCTTTTTCCTCCTGCAGAGCCGCAAGCCGGGCCTCCGTTTCGGCCAACTGCTGTTCGGCCTGTCCTGCCGCATCGACGGCAGCACGCTCGGCCGTCTGCACGGCCTCCGCCAGTCGATCGCGCTCCGCCGACACCGCACCCAGTTCCGCCTCGCTGTCTGCCAGCCGGGATTCGGCAGTCGCAGTCGCATCACGCTGTTCGTCCACCAGCCGCGCCTGCTCGGCCTCGGCCTGCGCACGCGCCTGTTCGAGCGCGCTTATCCGCTCGACGGACTCGTCCAGCCGGCCGAGCAATGCATCACGCTCGGCCCGCAGGTCCTTGAGCTCTGCCTCGGTAGCGACCGCCTGTTCCTGACTCTGTTCGAGTCTGTCGCGGAACTCGGCATCGCCATCGGCTTGCGCCGATATCGCAGCATTGGCGGATTCGAGATCGGACTGGGCCTGTTCAAGCTCCAACTGCAGCGCGGTCAACTCTTCCTTCAGTTCGCCGCGTTCGCGGTCATGCTGTTCGCGTTCCCATTCCCGTTGCTCGGCCACCTCGTTGAGCCTCTCGGTGAGGTCATCGAGACCGGCTGCCGCCGACTCGGCACGCTCACGTTCACCGATAAGCTCGCGCTCGGCCTTCGCCAGCCGTGCCTGCAGTTGCTTGTCCAGGCCCTCGATTTCCGACATTCGATCGAGCAACGAGGCGCGCTCGGACTGGATCTCTTCGAGATTACCGGTCAGGCGCTCCATCTCGGCATAGGCCTTGTCCTTTTCGGCCTGCGCGTCGCGCTTCTGCTGCTCGGTCTCAACGAGTTTGCGGCGCGCCTGGTCTACCGCGGCGCGTACCTGTTGCAGGTGATGCTGCCGATCGGCGTCTGCAGAGGCCTGACTGCGTCGGGCCTCCTCGAGCCGTTCTTCCAGCTCCGCGGCACGCGACTCGGCTTCGCGAATGCGCTGTTGGATTGCGTCGTCTTCCACGGCACCCGACGTGCTGACCTGCGGCAGTGGCGTGACACCGTCGGCCACCTGTTCAACGACTTCGTCGTGCAGGCCACCGTCCAATACCGACACATCGAAACCGCGCTCAGTCAGCAGGAAAGCCCCGGCCATCGCCCGGCCGCCGGTGTTGCTGTAGAGCACGTAATGCCGGTCGGGTGCGAGACTGGAGGCCTGGTAGCGCAGCGACTCAAAGGGAAAGTTGATCGCGCCCGGAAGGTGCGACTGGTCATACTGTTCGCTGCTGCGCAGATCCAGCCACAGCGCCCCCTGATCGACCTTGGCCTGCGCCGCCGCGCTGTCGATCCGGTCGAGCAGCGGGTTGTGAATCAGATCGAGAAAGTCCGCCTTGGCAAGCCTGAGCACGTGGCCATCGTGCAGCATCGACACGGTTGAGTTGCGCGGATTCTGTGAGAGCAGTGCTTCCTCACCGAACGCATCGCCCGGGCCGAGCGTTGCCAGCTCCACCGGACCTTTGCCGTCCCCGCTGTCGCGTCTCACAACGGCACGGCCGCCGGTCAGCATGTAATAGTAGTCCCCCGGGTCGCCCTGGCGAATCAGGTCTTCACCCTTTTCCACCTCGACCTGCTCGACTCGCATCATCACGCGCTGGATGTTCGACGCGGGAACCTGTTGCAGCACCCGCGACTGCAGCAGCATGCTCATCCAGTCGTCTTCCGAGGCCTCTTCGAAGTCAGCGACCTGGTAGTCGACCGTCTGCGAGCGTGCGAGCAGTTCGCTGAGCTGTCGACTGTCCAGCCGCACGATCCGCGCCGCTGTCTTTGCCCGGGCACCGTACTTGCGCGGCAGCTGGTGGGCGAGCGGGAATCGTGCCGTATCGCTACCCGCAATGACCGTATCGACCTCGGCGTCGTTGCTCAGCAAGGCCACGCGCCCGTCGAGCAGATAGACGTTTTCGTGATCCGTGGCCCCCTGCTCAAAGAGGACCTGACCCCGCTTGAGGTGCTCGAAACGGGCATCCGCCAGCAGCTCGCCAAGTACGCTTTCCGACAGGGTATGCAAGGGCACCAGCGACTTCAGGCGCGCCATTTCCTCGCTCGACGGCGTGTGCGGCATGCGGGTAGCAGTGTCCATGTCGATATAGGGATTCCGGGACGGGGTTATCGGCTCGCCTCTATGGCTTATCGACCCGTACCGCGACCTTCTTGAGCATCCCGGCCAAGGCCGGATCGAACCGCTTTGCCGGGCTTAACAAGACCACTTCAGACATAACACAAATCCCCTCGGCGTTTTGCGATTGAGCCCATGAAACAGGGCGTTTCGTTGTATTGCACAGTGTTTTTCTATGATATGTTTCCTGCGCTTATCCACCAATCGAGCAGGAGTCTTACATGGCAGTCAAGAAAAAGGCCGCAAAGAAGAAAGTGGCCAAGAAGGCAGCGGCGACCGCACCAAGCGTGAAGGCCATCACAGCGAAACAGACCAAGACCCAGATCATCGCAAGCATTTCCGAGGCGACCGAGCTGCCGAAGAAAGACGTCGCGGCCGTTTTCGTCCAGCTCGGTCAGATGATCGAAGGACACATGAAGAAGCGCGGATCGGGTGAATTCACCATCCCGGATACCGGCGTGAAGATCCGGCGCGTTCGCAAGCCGGCGCGCAAGTCCCGTATGGGACGCAATCCGGCGACCGGCGAACCGATAAAGATCGCGGCCAAACCGGCCTCGACCGTGGTTCGGGTCTCGGCACTCAAGGCACTGAAAGACACGATCGGCTGACCGAGCGTCGTCAACCGTGTCCTGCAAAACACCCGGAAGCGCCGCACTGCGGCGCTTTTCTTTGCGCGCAACCCCGTCAGCCGGCACCCTGCAGAATCAACTGACCGTCACGCTGGGTGAACTCGAGTTGCTTCAGGAAACTCATCCCCAGCAGGACCTTTCCGGTGCCGCGCATGGAGGGCAGGATGGACGCTCGGACGTCCGACAGGCTGATTGCGCCAAGCGTGACCGTGTCGAGCATGGTCTGCCATACGGCGACTGGCCCGTTCGCGGTCTGACTGATGCCGCCGCCACGGCGTTCGAGGCGCAGACGATCCGCCAGATCCTCAGGGATCGCGACATCGGTCGCGCCCGTATCGAGTAGGAAGGTCACAGGTACGCCGTTGATGCGACCACTCGCTACATAATGACCCTGCGCATTTCGATCGAGCACTACCTGTGAGAGGCCCTCGGGCGACTCGCGCACCAGAGGATCGGTGTTGGGATTGAACTGTGTCTGCAGCAGATCCTGGAACAGCAGGGTCAGCAGAGCGAGACCACCCACCCAGGCCATGATCAGCATGTAGCGTCCGGTGCGCCGGACCTCGTTGTTTTCGGACTCCGTCATCGTGACAGACATCTCCGATAAATTGTTTCCATTTTCTGAGAACTTTGGTGCGCGACGAAGTTCAGCACACAAAACCGGGCAGTCGAGTGGCAACGCTGTTCTATATTCACGACCCTATGTGCAGCTGGTGCTGGGGATTCCGACCGGTGTTCGACACACTGTGCCGGAGCCTGCCGTCGGGTGTCGAGGTCAGCCGTCTGCTCGGGGGACTGGCGCCCGACAGTGACGAAGCCATGTCGCCGGCGATGCGCGAGACGCTCCAAGACACCTGGCGTCGCATCGCCGCCCGTATCCCCGGCACCCGTTTCAACCACGACTTCTGGACCAGGTGCCAACCGCGCCGCAGCACCTGGCCGGCCTGTCGAGCCGTTATCGCCGCCCGAAACCTGGTACCCGCGGCCGAACAGCCGATGATCCTGGCAATTCAGCGGGCCTACTATCTCGAGGCACGCAATCCCTCCGATCGCCAGACGCTGATAACGCTCGCCGCGGGACTGGGCATCGACGCGAGCCTGTTTGCCGATGCGCTCGACTCGATGGAAACCCGGACCCGGCTTGCGCACGAAATCCAGCTGTCCCACGCCCTGGGCGCTACCGGTTTTCCAAGCCTGCGCCTGCGGACCGGGAAAGCGACCAGGCCGATCACGGTCGACTATCATGACGCAGGATCGATGCAATCCGCGATAGCCCGGCTGATCGAGGCCTGAAGCCGGACGGAGGCCAGCAGCCGAATGTCCGGCCGCTGACTCCAGCCGCTCAGCGGGGGTAAGGTGCTCCGTACCCGGTGGAAAGTCCGGGGCG
>JASFVZ010000129.1:0-6312 GCA_050049565.1 Chromatiaceae bacterium
CGCGATGCTCAACACGCTGAGGCGTTTCGACCTGCCCGGCGGCTTCTGCCATGCGTTCAACGGCAGCCTGCAGCAGGCGGCTCGCTACATCGACTCTGGCTTTTGTCTCGGCTTCGGCGGCATGCTGACGTTCGAGCGCTCGAACCACCTGCGCCGCCTCGCCGCCGATCTGCCGTTGGAGGCAATCGTCCTCGAGACCGACGCACCGGACATGACGGTCGCCTCGCACCAGTACGAACGCAACAGCCCCAGCTATCTGCCGGAGGTGCTGCGCACCCTGTCCACCCTTCGAGCCATGGCCGATGACGAGATCGGCGACGCGACGACCCGCAATGCACAGCGGGTGCTGGGACTCGCTCCCGTCGAGGAGGTCACTTGATTGGCCGTTCTTCCGCCTGTTTGGACAGGAAGTAAGCGGCCATTGGCAGATCGTCCGGTCGGGTGATCTTCAGATTGTCGGCGTGCCCCTCGACCATGATCGGTCGGTGCCCGGCCCATTCCACCGCGCTTGCTTCGTCGGTAACCAGGAAGCCCGCCTCCAGCGCACCCTGCAGCGCGCCTTTGAGCAGTTCGAGGCGAAACATCTGCGGCGTGTAGGCATGCCAGAGCTGACGGCGTTCGACGGTATGCTCGATGCGATCTGCGGCGTCGGTGCGTTTCATGGTGTCGTGCACCGGCATGCCGAGCAGGCCCCCGACCGGATGACCCAGCACCATCGCGATCAGGTGATCGATGTCCTCCTTGCGCACGCATGGTCGCGCCGCATCGTGCACCAGCACCCAGTCATCCGGGCGGGCGCGCCGGGCAAGACGATCCAGGGCATTGAGTACCGAATAGGAGCGTTCCGATCCGCCGGGCAGCGCCACGACATCCGGGTGGCCGGCAAACTGCGTACCGGCCCAGCGGGTGTCCTCCTCGCTGATGGCCACATAGACACCGTCGATCGCCGGATGCAGCAGCAATCGCTCGATGGTGTGATCGATCACGGCCCGCCCGCCGAGCTCGAGATACTGTTTCGGGACGGCACCGCCCATGCGCCGTCCGACGCCGGCGGCCGGCACGACCGCCCAGCGGGCTGCGTCACTCACCGCTTGCCTCGTCTGTGTCGAGCAACTGGAAGTAGGTCTCGTCTTCGCGGATCAGACCCAGCTCGCTGCGGGCACGCGCCTCGATCGCCGCCAGGCCCTGTTTGAGATCGTCGACCTCCGCCTGCAGCGTGGCGTTGAGCTCCTTGAGTGCGCCGAGTTCATCGTTCTGGCGGGCCAGCTGGCGTTTGAGCATCGCCACCTCCGCCAGGCTGCCCTCGCCGACCCACAACCGGTATTGCAGGCCCAGCAGAATGACCAGCAACACGGCAAACAGCAGCTGCAGCTTCCAGCTCACGCCAGAGGCGCCGGTCTGTCAGAGACAGGGAAAGGCACTCTTCCCCGCATACACCGCCTCGGCACCCAGCTGTTCCTCGATGCGCATCAGCTGGTTGTACTTCGCGACCCGGTCGGACCGAGACAGCGAACCGGTCTTGATCTGGCCGGTGGCAGTCGCCACCGCCAGGTCGGCTATGGTCGTGTCCTCGGTCTCGCCGGACCGGTGGGAGATCACGGCGCTGTACCCGGCATCGTGCGCCATCCCGATCGCCTGTAACGTCTCGGTCAATGTGCCGATCTGGTTGAACTTGATCAGGATGGAGTTGGCAATCCCCTTCTCGATGCCTTCTTTCAGTATCTTCGTGTTGGTGACGAACAGGTCATCGCCGACCAGTTGGACCCGCTGGCCGAGCTTCTCGGTCAACAGCTTCCAGCCGTCCCAGTCGCCTTCGTCCATGCCATCTTCGATCGAGATGATCGGGTACTGATCGACCCAGGCGCCGAGGAAATCGGCAAAGCCTGCCGGGTCGAACGACTTGCCTTCGGAAGCCAGCACATACCGACCGTCCTCGTAGAACTCCGAACTTGCGACGTCGAGACCGAGATACACGTCCTCGCCCGCCTTGAACCCCGCCTTAGCGATGGCCTCGAGAATCACCTCGATCGCCTCTTCATTGGACCGCAGATCCGGCGCGAAGCCGCCTTCATCGCCAACGGTAGTCGCCAGCGAGCGCGACCCGAGGACCGCCTTCAGCGCATGGAACACCTCGGCGCCATACCGCACCGCCTCTCTGATCGAACCCGCGTTGACCGGAAGGATCATGAACTCCTGGAGGTCGACACTGTTGTCGGCATGTTCGCCGCCGTTGATGATGTTCATCATCGGGACGGGCATCTTGAAGCCGCTGCCACCGAGCGACTGGTAGAGCGGCATGGCCTTTTCCTGCGCGGCGGCATGTGCCGCCGCCAGCGAGACCGCGAGGGTCGCATTGGCCCCGAGCCGTGACTTGTTGTCGGTGCCGTCGAGCGCGATCAGACGTTCGTCGAGCGTCTGTTGCGCACCGGCATCATGGCCGAGCAGTGCGTCTCGGATCTCGCCGTTGACATGGCCCACTGCCTTGAGCACGCCCTTGCCCAAAAAACGGTGCTTGTCACCGTCCCGCAGCTCGAGCGCCTCGCGGGACCCGGTCGATGCGCCGGACGGCGCGACCGCCCGGCCAATCGCGCCGTCGTCGGTGAGGACATCGGCCTCGACGGTCGGATTCCCGCGGGAATCGAGGATCTCTCGGGCCCGGATGTCGATGATCTCAGACATGCAATCAACTCCTAAACACAATGAAGGCAAATAACGGTCTGGCCGCCCGTGGAACCCGCCACGCTGGCCGGGCCGACTGAAGTCGCAAGGTCTTTACGAATTAGAGTTCCGACTCGATGAAGCCGGCCGACTTCACCGAGCGATCGATATCGACCAGGACCTTCAACAGGTCACGGAGCCGATGCAGCGGCCAGGAGTTCGGACCGTCGGACAGCGCGTTCTCGGGGTCCGGATGCGTCTCCATGAACAGGCCGGCAATACCCGCGGCTACGGCCGCGCGCGCCAGGACCGGCACATGCTCGCGCTGTCCGCCGGACTTGCTTCCCAGTCCGCCGGGTTGTTGCACCGAGTGCGTCGCATCGAAGACCACCGGGCAGCCGGTGTCGCGCATCACGGCGAGGCCGCGCATATCGGATACCAGGGTGTTGTAGCCGAAGGACACCCCGCGCTCACACACCATGATCTGCTCGTTGCCGGTCGCACGCGCCTTTTCAACGACGTTGCGCATGTCCCAGGGGGCGAGGAACTGACCCTTTTTGATATTGACCGGTAGGCCGGCACGCGCCACATTCTGGATGAAGTTTGTCTGGCGGCACAGGAACGCCGGGGTCTGCAGGACGTCGACCACGTCGGCGACTTCATCCAACGGCGTATCTTCATGCACATCGGTCAGCACCGGCACACCCAGGTCCTGCTTGACACGTTGCAGGATCCGCAGACCCTCCTCGATGCCCGGACCGCGTGGGCTGTCGTGTGACGAACGATTGGCCTTGTCGAACGACGACTTGTAGATAAAGGGAATGCCAAGTGCGTCTGTGATCCCCTTCAGTTCACTGGCAACCTCCAGCGCCGAGGTCTCGCTCTCGATGACGCAGGTCCCGGCGATCAGAAAGAACGGATGGTCGAGACCGATTTTGTGACCGCAAAGCTTCATGCGCTGGCTGCCTCTTCGACCTGCTTGGTGCGATGACTGCGGGCCGCTTCAACGAAGCCCTTGAACAAGGCGTGACCATACCGGGGCGTCGAAGTGAATTCAGGATGGAACTGGCAGCAAACGAACCAGGGATGCGAAGGGATCTCGATCATCTCCACCAGGCGCCCGTCCACGGAGGTGCCGGCCACTTTCATGCCGGCATCCTCGAGCTCCTGACGGAAGCCGTTGTTGAACTCGTAGCGATGCCGGTGGCGTTCGCTGATCACGTCCGTGCCGTAAAGGGAGCGCGAGATGGTCCCCTTGGCCAGTTTGCAGTGCTGGGCACCCAAGCGCATCGTTCCACCGAGATCCTCGTCGCTGCCGCGATGCTCGACCGAACCATCGACGTTCAGCCATTCCGTGATCAGCGCGATCACCGGATACGGCGTCGTGGTGTCGAACTCGGTTGAGTGTGCCCCAGCCATGTTGGCGACATTGCGGGCGAACTCGATCACTGCCACCTGCATGCCGAGACAGATACCGAGATAGGGGACGCCGTTCTCGCGCGCAAACTGCGCGGCTGCGATCTTGCCCTCGACACCTCGTTGGCCGAAGCCGCCCGGAACGAGGACGGCATCCATGCCGCGCAGGACCTCGGTGCCCTTGGCCTCGATCTCTTCCGAGTCGACGAAGTGGATATTGACCTTCATCGCGGTCTGAATGCCGGCATGGATCAGTGCCTCGTTGAGCGACTTGTAGGATTCGGTCAGATCGACGTACTTGCCGACCATCGCGATATCGACCTCGCCGTTGGCATGATCCAGGCCCTGGACCACGGCCTGCCACTCACTGAGGTCGGCAGGCGGCACGTCGAGACGCAGCTGGTCGACGACGATCTCATCCAGGCCCTGCTCGTGCAGCATCAGCGGGATGCGGTAGATGCTGTCCGCATCGATCGCCGAAATAACCGCTTTCTCCGGGACGTTCGTGAACAGCGCGATCTTCTTGCGCTCACCGTCGGGCAGCGGCCGGTCGGCACGGCAAAGCAGCACGTCCGGTTGGATTCCGATCGACCGCAACTCCTTGACCGAGTGCTGGGTCGGCTTGGTCTTCACCTCACCGGAGGTCGGGATGTAGGGAACCAGCGTCAGGTGCATGAACAGCGCGTTGTCATGGCCCATCTCGACGCCCATCTGTCGAATGGCTTCGAGGAACGGCAGCGATTCGATGTCCCCGACCGTGCCCCCGATCTCGACCAGGGCGATATCGGCATTGCCCGACCCGCGAATCACGCATTCCTTGATCTCGTTGGTGATGTGCGGGATAACCTGGACGGTGCCGCCGAGGTAATCACCACGGCGTTCCTTGCGGATCACGTTCTCGTAGATCTGACCGGTCGTGAAATTGTTGTTGCGCCCCATCGTCGTGCGGATGAAGCGCTCGTAGTGGCCGAGGTCCAGATCAGTCTCGGCGCCGTCATCGGTGACGAATACCTCGCCATGCTGAAACGGGCTCATGGTCCCGGGATCGACGTTGATATAGGGATCGAGTTTGATCATCGTGACCTTAAGGCCACGCGCTTCAAGCAACGCTCCGAGGGAGGCAGAGGCAATGCCTTTGCCCAGAGACGACACGACGCCGCCCGTAATGAAAACGCATTTAGCCATCTGCCGCAGGGCTCAGGTGGGTGGTGTACGGACGGGGTTAAACGGTACCAGATGGCCGGTAGGGCCTCAATGCAAAAGCACGCTCCCCGGACATCGATGCACGCCTACCACGCTCCGGATGCGCGCGCTTCAACATTGCGCCACATTCCGAAAAAACCCCATAAAACACGTTAAACCTCGTTCGGCTAGAGGCATTTGCGGAAGTAGTCTATAGTCCGTTTGCTCGGGACGAAGTAGCCCGGGGCTGTGCCGACCGCGCTGTCCGAGTCCTCTCGCTGCGCAACGTCGTTGCAGCGAATGGCACGCAATATTCCAAAATATCGTAAATTGTTTAAGGAGTTGATCCAGATGCGGAAGTTCGCAAAAGCATTCGGCGCTGCGGTTGTCGCAGGCGCTGCTGCACTGACCATGTCCTCGGCAAGCGCCTGGTGGGGCGGCCCGGGTTACGGCGGTGGCCCGTGGGGCGGTGGCTACGGCCCGAACTACAACAACGGGCTGGGCTATGGCAACACCTCCGGCTGGGGCGATGGCTGGGGCTCTGGCGATGCCGCAGGTGCCGGTGATTTCAGCATGAACATGAGCGGTCGCGGCAACACCAATATGCGCGGCTATGGCTCAGGCTATGGCGCCGGCGACGGCTGGGGCCGTGGCTATAACTACAGCGCGCCTTACTACGGCGGCTATGGGCCGGGCTATGGCTACGGTGGCTACCCGGGCTACGGCATGCCGATGGCACCGCCGGCACCGCCCGCTGAGGCACCGGCTACCCAGTAACCGGGCCGTCCGAGACACAAACCCGTCCGAAAGCTGGACGGGTTTTTTTTGGTCCCTTACTGAAGTTATTGATCAGGATCAAAAACAGTACGACAATAACCAGAGTTCCGGCGTAGTTGTTCTCGACCCATTGGACCAGAAGGTGTCAACCTGCATGGACAAGAACGTAATCTCGCTCGACAAGATCAAAGTCGCATGCCGCGATTGCACCCTCTCGACCCTGTGCCTGCCGATGGGCCTGCGCGCCGAGGACGTCGACCGCCTCGACGCCATCGTCAA
>JASFVZ010000009.1:0-12674 GCA_050049565.1 Chromatiaceae bacterium
GCCGCCGGTTCCGGCTCGCTCGACTTCTTCAGCAGCTTGCTCCAGGCCGCCGAGATCAAAGACACCCTGCGCGGTAACGAGCAGTACACGGTGTTCATCCCGGTCAACGAGGCCTTCTCGGCCGTGGGCGGTGAAAAGCTGTCTTCCATCCTGAACGAC
Source organism: Chromatiaceae bacterium (assembly GCA_050049565.1). Classification (GTDB taxonomy): domain Bacteria; phylum Pseudomonadota; class Gammaproteobacteria; order Chromatiales; family Chromatiaceae; genus Thiosocius. The sequence continues at coordinate 160 of JASFVZ010000009.1, forward strand.
CCCAGTCGCGTGCAGGCGCTGGCCAAGGCGCACGTCGTGCCGGGACGTGTCACTACGACTGATCTGATGTCGGAGACGCGCCTGCGGGCGCTCAACGGCCACGAAATCACGTCGCAGGTTGCTGCCGATCTCACGGTCAACGGCGCCAGTATCATTGGTACGGAAGTGGCGGAGAACGGTATCGTTCACTACGTCGACCGTTTGCTCTGATCAGCCGTAACAGACGAGCCGCCGTTACCGGCGGCTCTTTTTTCGGATTAATGCAGTATGGACTACGGTAGTTTCAAGGGCTTGCTCGGCCTTTTGTTCTTCGGCTCAGTGATCGGATTTGCTTTGTGGCAACTGATGTCCGTCCGACGTGCAAGGCGTCGCGGCGACTCCCCGACCGACTGATATCCCCACACCGATCCCGGCCAACGGCATACCCCTGGCGGATCATCCGGGATATTCACGCGTTGGCGACCGTTCCGGCTTTGACCGCAGATCCGATCACATAGTCCAGACCGCCAAAGGTGCGCTCGGCACTGGGCAGGAGCGACAGGTGCGCGGCGATTCGTGGCACCGGGTGTAGGGAAGTCAGGATATCCGGGTTGTCTCTCAGATGTTGATGCAGCGGCGGGTAGACGTCATCACGGATCGACTCCACAACCACGTCACCGAAGCCGAGCCGATCGAGCAGCGCGTTATAGTCCGCCCGCGGATAGACATTCTCATCGGGAATCGAGAAGCGACTCGCGGTCAGGCGCCAGCCCAGGCTCGCCGGCGCTGTGATCCGGCTGCCGTCTTTGTTGGGCATTGGAATGATGTCGGCCGTGACCAGCCGCCCACCCGGCTTAAGCACCCGTTGCGCTTCGCGCAAGAATCGTTCGCGCGTGCGGAAGTGGAATGCGCTTTCAAGGGCGATGACCGCATCGGCGCTCTCATCATCGAGCGGCATCTCGGTCGCGGAGCCGATCCTAAGGTCGATACGGTCGGTCAGGCCGGCCGCTGAAATGCGGTCGCGCGCGGTCCGGACCTGCGAGCCGGTGACGTTGAGCCCGACTATCTGAAGCGAGGGGTGTTGGCGGGCCCAGTAGAGGTCCTGGTCTCCGAAGCCGAAGCCGCAGTCAACCAACCGGACGGCCTGATCGAGTTGGGCCCTGACGCCGACGAGATCGACGAGCGCCTCGCAGGCATCATCGAGTGTCCGTGCGTCGCGCCAAAACCCCAGATTCAGGTACAGGCCGTTGGTGGTCGGTGCATCGGTACCGATCAGGTCATAGACGGAGGGAACTGCCGGCCGATACAGGGGATTCAGCAACCAGTTCGCGAAGCGCAGGCCGCGCTGGATCTCGCCCAGGGTACTCACGTCGTTGCTTCCGCGGTCGCACGCCGGACTACCGGCGGCACGCGGCATGCCGAATCAGGCGGCACGTTGCCGGTGCAGGGTAGTGTGCGGGGCGCCATGCAGCAGTGTGGCCAGTCGGATGGCCTCGTCCAGTTTCAGGGTCGCCAGGCGCTGCCCCTCCGCGCCGAGTTCGACATCGTCTCCGGCGCGGCAGAACAAGAAGCGCTCGTGGTATCGGCCGAGCACCGCGGAGCGGCAACGCGCACTGTTGAGTGCGGCGAACACGGCCTCGCCGGCCAGTCTGAGCTCGTTTGCCGTGGCGCAGCGCGTGCCGAACAGATCGAGCAGGGCGTTGATCCGCGCCTCCGGCCCAGGGTTTCGTGTCAACAGCTCATCAAGGTTCTTTTTGAACCTCCCCAGTGACGCGGCAGTCGGTGATTCGAAACGGTTGTTCTCAGGCGCTTTCGCCCTGTGGTCTTCAGCGTCCATCCGGCGATCCAATAATCAATTAATCTCGGTTGGATGGACTCCTGGACAACGCCGGTATTTCACCGGCGCCGGCGGGTGAATAACCTGGACGGACAATGCGGGTGGGGGGCTTTGCAGCTGGCCGGCGCGCGACTTTGCGGCGGGCCTGGCGGTGCTTCTTCGACATGCGGGGACGCCACACGCCAAGCACGACATTGGCGACTGCGACCACCATCATCACCCAGAGCACGCCCCACTCCTCACCGATCCGCTGTCCGAGCTGGGCCGGATCAACGGTTCCGCTGAGCGCCTGCGCGCTGAGGATCGCTTCCTGCTCGGCAGGCCCCTGGATCGATATCATCACGCCCTTGAAGACCAGGATCCCGGTCGCGAGCTTGACCCATACCCAGCCTGCATGCAGAAACGCGCGGGTGATCGCCATCGACCACAGGCCGGTGAAGAGCACCACACCCAGCGAGGGCAGCAGCAGCCACTCGGCGATCTTGCCCATGATCGCGCGGTGCGTGGCATAGGCCTCGAGTGCGGTCGGCTCGGGCATCAGCACCACCAGGATGATCAGGGCCGCCATTGCCCCCATCAGTCCGATGGCGCCCATCGTGTGCAGGAACTTGACCAAACGACGCATGGCATATCCTCGTTATCGTCGATAGGAGCTTAGCCCGTATCGCAAACCCCAGCCGCCCCGGGAAATAGGCGGCCAGCCTCACCGACCGGCGCTTGCCGGCGGCCCGTTCGGCAGCGGCCCGTTGTCCGCGCTTTGTCTGTGACACGTCAGCGACACGCCGTCGCTGTGTTTCAGTTAGTGTGAACAGGCCCTAGTTCGAGAATTTGACGTTTATCCCTTGTAGACTGCGATTTTCGTTTCTGCAGCGATTGCCCGGGATCAGACCTATTGACCAGCGCCGGACCGCATCAGCCAGTGTTGCCATTCGCCAGGGTGCGCATTTGGTGGATGGCAGTACGGCCGAAGACGCTGACCCTGGCGGCGACGCCGGTCGTCGTCGGCACGGTACTCGGCTGGCATGACACTGGAACCTTCCACGCGGCCGCCTTCTGGGTGGCACTGATCTGCGCGCTGCTGATCCAGACGGGAACCAACCTGTTCAACGACGCGGCCGATGCCCAGTCCGGCAACGACGGGCCAGACAGGCTCGGGCCAACCCGGGTGACCGCGAGTGGTCTCGCAACGCCGCGCGCGGTGAAGCGGGCGGCGATGCTGACGTTCGCGCTGGCTTTCGTCGGTGGTCTCTACCTGGTGACGATCGGTGGTTGGCCGATCCTGGCGGTCGGTATTGCGTCCCTCGTTGCCGGCTGGCTCTATTCCGGCGGGCCGCGCCCGCTGTCCCATACCGCCTGGGGCGAGGTCGCGGTGGTGCTGTTCTTCGGCGTCGCCGCAGTAGCCGGCAGCGACTACCTGCAGCGTGGCGCACTGTCGTGGGTCGCCGTCGGCGTCGGCTTGGCGCTCGGCCTGCACGCGGCGGCGGTCCTGCTGCTAAACAACCTGCGCGACCACGACAGTGATCGTCGGGCCGGCCGACGGACCCTGGTCCAGCTCATCGGTACCCGGCGAGCCTACTGGACCTATGCGCTGTTGCTGCTGGCGCCGTTCCCGCTGTTGGCACTCGGTCTCTCGGTCGAAGCGGTCGGCCTGGGTTGGTTGGTGTTGCCCATTTGCCTGTGGCTGGCGTGGCGCGGCAGCCAACTACAACCCAGCCCGATGATGAATACGCAGCTGGCGTTGACCGCCTTCGCCCAGGTGCTGCTCGGCGGTTTGTTGTCCGTTTCTCTGTTGCGGGATGTCGTATGACCGGCTCGCTGTCCTCGATCTGGTGAATGTCCGGAGTCGACCTTGATGGAGTCGACCTTGATCCAGTTGTTGTTGCCCATCGGGCTTGCCTTCATCATGTTCAGCCTTGGCCTGAGTCTGCGAATCGCCGATTTTCGGCGTGCCTTTGCACGGGCCCGTGCGCTTGTCCTTGGGCTCATTGCCCAGGTCCTGTTACTGCCATTGACGGCATTCCTGATCGCGACCGTGCTCGAACTGTCGCCCGAAGGTGCGGTCGGTCTGATGGTTCTGGCGGCCTGTCCGGGTGGGGTGACCGCCGGCATGGTCACCTACCTCGCACGCGGCGACACCGCGCTCTCGATCAGTCTCTCGGCCATTACCAGTGTGGTTGCATTCATCACGGTGCCGCTGATCGTTGGCGCGAGCCTGCTGCACTTCATGCAGACCGATACGGCGGTCGACGTGCCGGTCGGGCAGCTGTTCGGCGGCCTGTTCGTGGTGACCCTGCTGCCGGTCGGGCTCGGTCTGTGGCTCAGCGAGTCGGGCCGCCTTGCGACCCGGCGTCGCCAGCTGATCCATCGAGCTGCGACCGTGGTCTTCATCCTGATTGTGGCGTTCACCTTCGTGAACCAGTGGCCGACCATCACCCATCACCTGCCGACGCTGGGTCCGGCCTGCCTGGCGCTGAACCTGATCACGATGCTCACCGGGGCCGGGCTGGCGACCTTGGCCGGGCTCACAGGCGGGGAGCGGGTCGCGCTGGCGATGGAATGCGGCATTCAGAACAGTGCCCTCGGTATCACCCTGGCCCTGAGCATGCTGGCCATGCCGGCACTCGCGGTACCGAGCGTTATCTATGCGGTGCTAATGAACGTCACGGCGATCACCGTGATCATGTGGCGCCGCCTGCAGCCGGTCACATCGGCTGCCTGACAACAGGAGGGTGGATGAGCGAAAAGGGCAGCTAGAGAAGCGGTGATGCGGGCTGTCTGGATGTTGCTCGCATCGACTGCCATGCCATCGCGACAATTATGAGTGGATACGCGCCGGCGACCTGGAGGCGGCCGGGGCAGGAGAGAACGCAGGGCGGCCGGCCGAACAAGCCCCTATTCATCGCCTCGGACTGCGCCAACCCCGCGATGGCTTGAGACCTGCCCGCTGGCTGGTGTTTTGGCATTGGCAATGTTGTCAGCGTTGCCGAGGGTACTGGGTTCTAGAACTGGCGCGGGAACTTGCCGAAATCCGGTTTCCTTTTTTCGAGAAACGCTTTTCGACCCTCCGCTGCTTCCTCGGTGCCATACGCCAGCCGGGTCGCCTCTCCGGCGAAGATCTGCTGACCTACCATTCCGTCATCGGTCAGGTTGAAAGCGTACTTCAGCATACGCAGCGCAGTGGGCGATTTCGCGTTGACAATACGCGCCCACTCCAATGCCGTAGATTCCAGCGCCTCGTGCGTCACCACCTTGTTGACCATGCCCATCTCGTATGCGTCGTCGGCCGAATACTCCAGGCCAAGGAAAAAAATCTCCCGCGCCCGCTTCTGCCCAACTTGTTTTGCCAGGTAGGCTGATCCATAGCCCGCATCAAAGCTTGCGACGTCGGCGTCCTTCTGCTGAAACACCGCGTGTTCCTTGGATGCAATCGTCATATCGCACACCGCGTGCAGCGAATGACCACCTCCCACCGCAAAACCGGGCACCACGGCAATGACTACAGCGGGCATGAACCGGATCAGGCGCTGAACTTCCAAGATATGCAGCCGCCCGAGCGTCGGACCGGAGACCTGCTCGGTTTCTTCATACTGATATCCGTGCTTGCCACGAACGCGCTGGTCCCCACCCGCAGAAAAGGCCCATCCACCGTCTTTTGGCGACGGCCCGTTTCCTGTCAACAGCACCACGCCAACATTCAGAACGGTCCTTGCGTGCTCGAATGCGGTATAGAGTTCGTCAACAGTCTGTGGCCGGAACGCATTCCGGCACTCGGGGCGGTCGAGCGCGATACGCGCTATGCCACCCTCGGCTACTTCGTGATATGTGATATCCCCGAACTGCATCTCTGACACTTCGTTCCATTCCTGCGGATTGAAGATTTCCGACACCATGCGTTTCTCCCTGCCCGCTCCGTCTATTGGAACAGGCCAAAAGCCTTCAGCGTTTCTGACCGTCTGATCTTTCCCGTCTCGGACCGCACGAACTCGGGCACGAATTCAATCTTTCTCGGCTTTTCGTATTGGTTCAGGACCTCGCCGATACGACGCCACACGGACTCGCGCCGATCGTCCGGCCACGGCTCGCCCTCGATCAACAGGCCCACCTGCGCCCCCAGCCTCGCATCGGGTGCCGCGCAGACAAAAAAACAACGCCCGGACATCAAGTGAGCCAATCTCTGCTCTATCTGCTCAGGAAACAACTTGATCCCACCGCTATTGATTGCCAGGTCCTTTCTCCCGATGAGCTCGAAAGTCCCATCCGCCGCCAAGTCAGCAATGTCGTTAGTCTGCAGCGATCTGATCGCCAGATAGTCGACGTCGATTACCAGACATCGATCGTCGTCGAGACGTACCCGCACACCATCGAGGGGCGTATAACCGGCGGCCCCTTCGCCCCGGTTCAGCGGCTTGATGGCAACATGCGACAGGGTTTCGGTCATGCCATACGAAGCAAATACCCGTGTGCGAATGCCCTGTAGCGCCGCAACAATCTCTTCACGTGTCGCGGCTCCACCCAGCAGCAATATATCGATTCGCTCCAATGCGTCTACCGCCTCCGGGCCGAAACCATCGCGGCCGAGGAGGCTCTCGAGCTGCATGGGAACAAGGGCGGCGAACCGGATGTCCAGCCCTCCGAGCTTGAGCAAAGGTCTCGAATCCGGTGGCAACACGATCAGGTCCAGTCCTGAAACAAAGGCCCGAACCACCATCATACGGCCGGCGATATGGTCAACCGGCAGGCATAGTAGCGCCGTATCGTCCGGCATCAGGCCGAAATGCCGTGCGGTTGCATTCGCCGACGCAATCAGCTTCTGTTTTGGGACCTTAAATTCCTTCGGTGCGCCCGTTGAACCGGAGGTTCGCAGTGAGACATGATCGCGGTCATCGATCCAGTCCAGGATGAAACGGTAGAGCGCTGCTTTCCAGTCAGGCATATCGGGTTCGTTGAGCACGTCTCTCCCGCGGCGGAGCAAATCCCCTCTGTCGTATCGAACATGGTTGATCGTCAATGCGTCGAATCGACTAACCATGCAGCCCTTCGTAGTTCCAGGCCGCCTGCGGCCGGTAGAACAGTGTTCCTGATGCCAATGCCAACGGTGAGGGTACGTTGTTGCGGTAGATCTTCCCGGTCCCCAGCCCCTGCGGTGCCGCGGCTTGCGTTTCGGACACCAATTGCGCGATTGCATTCAATCCGACGTTGGACTCGAGTGCAGAGGTAAACCACCAGCGGATCCCTAACTGTTCCGCCAAACGCAGCCAATGTAAAGACGCATCGATGCCTCCAAGCAGCGATGGCTTGAGTATCAGGTATTGCGGTCTAATCTCTTCCAGGAGACGCTTCCGCTCCGCTGGCTCCATCACTCCGATCAACTCTTCATCCAGTGCGATAGGTATCGGAGAGCGACGACAGAGGTCGCCCATCTCCGAGATCTGGCCCGGTGCAATCGGCTGTTCGATCGAGTGCAGAGCGAAGGCGCTCAGCGCGTTCAGACGAGACATTGCTTCGCTGGCCGGGAAGGCGCCATTGGCATCCACCCGGATTTCCAGGTCCGATGCGCCATACCGGGTTCGTAGGTTTTTCAGCAGGTCAAGTTCTGCAGCGAAATCCAGGGCCCCGATTTTCAGCTTAATGCAGGTGAAGCCGTCATCCAGCTTCGCGTCGATCTGCTGCTGCATATAGTCGGGCGAGCCCATCCAGACCAGCCCGTTTATCGCGATCCCGGTGTCGCCCCGGCTGAAGGCATTGTCAAAAAGGACACCGGCTGAGCGCGAATTTCCGATATCGAGTACCGCTGTTTCCAGACCGAACTCGACGCAGGGATAGGCGGCAAGCTCGTCGGTCTCACCTCGCGCCTCAAAACGAAGCAAATCCGGATTGGCGCAGACGCGATCGAGAATCGGCGCGATCGCGTCGATCGGATCAATACTCAAGCCCGGGATCGGACTGCATTCTCCGACCCCTTTCAGCTCTCCGTTTGCATCATGAATCAAAACAAACCAGGTCAGCTTTTCGCGAAGCACGCCGCGGGAGGTGCCGCTGGGAACACAGAATTCGAGCCGATGCCTACGCCAACTCAAGCGCGCTCCGGTGATGTTGTCCAAACGGGCCAGCCAGTCTGCCGAGTTACGCATCGCCAGGCCCGTCCTGTAAGATCGAACCAGCCCAAGGGAAACTCTTCGGTCGACACTGGAGAAAGAAACGACCGCAACGCTCCCAGCTGATGCGGCTCACACAATACATTTGCTCTTCTCAGACAACAGCCGGCGATAGCGCGCATAGGATTTCCTATTGGCTTCCCGGTCCGTCTCCACCTCCAGCACGGAAGCCCTTCCGCCGCTTTTTAGGAAAGAGCCCACGCAACCAAGCAGGCCGTCCCTAGAATCATGCACCCGATAGTCGAGACCGAACTCTGCACACGTGTGTTCGGCCGTCATCCCGTGCGGGGTCACGAAATACTTCATCAGCTCAGGCAGATCCGCAGGCCCATCGATCAATTCGAAGATGCCGCCGCCGTGATTGTTGATCAACACGATCCGGACATTCGGGGGCACGTCGTTCGCAAGTGCGTTGCGGTCATAGAAGAAGGCGAGATCACCGATCAGCAGTACCTGTAGCCGATCGGTCTTGTACGCATGGCCAATCATGGTACTGAGGCAGCCATCTATCCCTGCCGTGCCCCGGTTGCCGTATACGCGTGTCTTCTCATTGCCGCAGAGGCCAACGAGGTTGGCATAGCGCACGGCCATACTGTTTGCGAGATGCAGATCGCAGTCTCCGGGCAGCTGTGCGAGTAGCTGTGCAACAGCTTCAAACTCGCCCAGTGCCTTCTTTTCCGACAGAAATGAGGACAACACTTCTCTGGACATCGCATCGAGTGCCTGCCAACGCGCCCGGGTGTCGCTCGGTTCTCTGTGACGGGCCTCATCCAGCCGTGCGCTGAGCTGATCCAGAAATTCCGCCGCGTCAGCCCGAATAATCGTGCCGAGGGACTGCAAGGTATCCGCGACCTGACCCGCAGGTTGAATGTGCCAGTGCTTTGGCACACGGCATTGCCTGAAGAACGACTTGACGTTCTTCGACAACACGGACTTGCCCAATGTGATCAGCAAATCCGGTCGCAACATCTGTCTCAAGCCGTCTTCAACCGCGCTAAAGATGCCATCGACGTGATTCAGCGTGCCAGTTCCATGGGTGTTCGAAAGGATGTCACCCAGGATCACCCAATTGGGCCGTCCAGCCAATTCGGTCAGTTTTTCTCGAAAGGATTCCGAATAATCAAGCTGCCCCACCAATAGCACTAAGGTATCAACACGATCGATCTGCGCAACCAGCGATTGCCATTGTTCGTCGGACAGAGTCGGGCGAGACTTCAACTCAACGATTGCCTGTCCGGGGTGCTGTATCGCATCGACGCTGCGACTGATCTTTTGGTAGAACGGCTCGCGGATCGGCACATTGATCTGTACCGGTCCTGGCGGATCTTCAATGCTGAGGTTGATCGCGTACGACACGTCACGCAGAAAATGCCAACGAGCATCGGGATGGGAATCATCCACTGGCAGCGTATAACACCGTTTCGTGTGCGGCCCGTATAGGTTGTCCTGCTGAATGGCCTGACCGTCGTTCTGTCCGATCCACTCCGGTGGGCGGTCGGCGGTACAAACGACCAGTGGAATATTGAGGAAGAATGCCTCGGCGACGGCCGGCCCGTAGTTCAGCGCCGCCGTCCCCGATGTGCATACCAGGACGACCGGCCTTTCCGTCTGCTGCGCAATACCAATGGCAACGTAGGCCGCGGACCGCTCGTCTACGATGACATGACAGGCGACCCGCGGTTCCCGAGCGAATGCGACGGTCAGCAGCGCGCTCCTCGATCCCGGCGAGATCACGGCGTCGCGAACGCCGAGATCCGCGCAAATGCCCGGGACACTGGCCGCCAGGTCGGTCAAAACTGTGCTTGTTCCAAAGCCCGCAGCATCATCTGACACTTGCTGCAGGTCTCTTGCCATTCCTTGTCCGGTTCGGAGTGACGGGTAATGCCAGCACCCGCATATAGCGTCGCCTTGCCGTCCAGGATGTTCATGCACCGAATGTTCACATACAGATGGATCTCGTTATCGAAATTGATCGGCCCGAGAAACCCGCTGTAGAACTTCCGGTCAATCCCTTCCTTGTCGTTGATGAACGAAATGGCCGGCGCCTTCGGCAACCCGCCGACGGCAGGTGTGGGATGCAGTCCGTAAACCAGCGAGTCGAGTGAGATTCCCTGATTTTCCCGGTCTCCCAGGTCCACCTTGAATTCCTCCTGGATGTGGAACAGATGACCCACTGACATTGATGACTTTTCTGATTTTTCGAATCTGCGAATACCAATGTCACGGAACAGTTCGCCAATGTAGTGGCTGACCAGGTGATGCTCATTGACATCCTTGAAACTCCAGTCGCCGATCGATCCCGGAGTCGAGGTCATCGTGCCAGCCATCGCGACCGTATTGACGACCTGCCGATCATCCCGCACGAGCAGCATCTCGGGGCTGGCACCGATCCAGATACCCAGTCCCGGCAGAGAAAAAACGGAGAGAAAGGTCTTCGGATACAGGCATGACAGGGAATCGAACAGTCGAGACATGGAGAATGACCCCGGGAGCGCTCGTTCGAGCGTCCGTGCCATGACGACCTTTCTGAAGCGTCCCCGCTCTATTGCCTCGATACCCTGTTGCACCGACCGGACGAATCGGTCCCTGCCTCTATCGAAGTCGCTCTCGGCAACCTCGTTCAACGCCGGGGTCGCCGTGTCCTGCTCTTGCAGGCAGGCTTCCAGAGTTTTTTCGAATTCGAGTATTTTGCCGGGATTGACGCGGCTCTGCCATTCGATGGAGAGCCTGCGCTGATCGATAGTGACGCAACCATCTGCGGCAATAAAGACGATGTTTGCGCCATCATCGATGTGGCCGAACGGGCTTATCAGGAAACCCGACCCGAGTTCGACCAGCGAAGGACAAGTCCTCTTGTCAAATTGCGCCTGTTCGAACGAGACAATGATCTCGCGCCGGGCGCTTTCCGGAAATGACCAGCATGCGACTTGCGCTGCAGTCCGTTCGGCCGCAACGAACAACGCGTCGAACGCGTCCTGCTCGCCGATGTCAAGGTCGAATCTGTTCGCCTGGTCGGTTCGGAGATTGTCAGCGACCCGACCAGCAGCAACGCATCGCCCGGTTTGGCTCCGAGACATTTGCAGGGCCCTACCTTAATTCGAGAACCGACCGCACCTCGCTCGGCAAGGCGACCTTGGTGTGATCAGAGCGGCTCATCGCGGTATGTACCGAAGTGACAGAGAAGCAGGGGCGACCATCGTCAACAGCCGTAACGTCAAAAACGACGCTCGACGTGGACACGTTAACGACCTGCACGGTCAGATCGCATCGGTCTCCAGCCCTCAGTGGAGACTGGTAGTCGCATTCAGCGTGCCGCAGCGGAAATGCGACCGTCGCATGCTCGAACCAACCTGACCTGCCAATTGGCGTATTCGAAAGGAATCTCTCTATAGCCTTGTGGGCCAGCACGAAGCTCTCTGCGAAGAACAGATAGCCAGCAGGGTCACACTGGTGGAAGAAGACCTCTTCGCGCACTACAAACATGCATTTACCCTGATTCGCGACGCTGCACCTAGCAGGAGCACCGGCGCCTGCCCCGATGAAAAGTTCCGATTGGCGGCGGGGCCTCGTAATCGGGAGATTTGGCTCATCGGCTGAATTCCAGACCAACAGAGCGTCCATGAATGGGGCAATCCAAACCTATGTCAATTTTGGTAGACGCTCGACGGAATAGACATTATAGCGACCCCGACGGCAATCGACACTCGTCGGTACCACACCGAATCGCGTCGCAAAAACCCGACTTGGTGATTCCATCGCACCCATTACTCCCGACCGTAGAGGATCCAGTCAATGGCTGAAGGGTCCAGCTGCCCGGCATCGGGTTGCTGCGACTCCAAGCACGATCCAGGCGTGGGCCGAGGCGGCGCGGATACCACATCATGTCGCCATGCTACCCGCCGGAATTTCCCAGTCACCTGGCCCCCAAGGCTTTTCTTGGGTGCATGCAGCGATCCAGCCAAGGCGAAAGACCGAGCTCCTTAGACTGTCCATGACGCCGTAGCCGGCGTGCGCGCTGAATCATCGCCAAGTTCCGGTCGGGCCTGTCCACAACCCGGCCCTGACGCTTGCTGCACTCACTGACCGATTCCAGCCGCCGCGAAGACCGAAGCGACCCACTCGCTGTTCCCCCGCGCACCTCCCAGGGGCATTCCCGACCCGCTGCATCATAGTCGTCCGAACGCTTTCGACAGCATCAGGATGACCCCCTCGCGCCACCGTCCCGGGAAAAGCTTCGGCGGCATTGGCCCACTAGCGGCTCGGCCTGACGCCGGCATAGTCGAGGCCGGCCAGCTCGGCGAGTTCGCGATCGAAGGTCGCCAGGTCGTCGAGGCTGAACTGGTTCAGGGCATTGTGGCCGCAGGCGCGCGCCATGACCTGCATCAGCTCGACGGCGGCCGCGAGGAAACGGGCGAGCCGATCCGCGGCCACGTCGATGTCGAGCCGCTGCCGGAGCTCCGGCTTCTGGGTCGCTATGCCAGCCGGGCAGTTGTTGCTGTTGCAGATCCTTGCGCCGATGCATCCGATCGCCTGCATCGCGCTGT
>JASFVZ010000212.1:0-4936 GCA_050049565.1 Chromatiaceae bacterium
TCCTGGCCGGTAATAAGAAGACATTCAAGTACTTCTGGAAGACTTCTCACAGACTGCTCGAAATTCTCGAAACGCTCGGGCGTGTGTCGGTCCATCGAGATATGCACCAGCGCGAGAAGGGTCAGGCCCAACCGGCGCGCATCCAGCAGTGCCCGGTAGCCGACGATGATACCGGCATCTTCCAACGTGCGGACCCGCCGAAGGCAGGGCGAGGCGGACAGACCGATGCGCTCGGCGAGTTCCTGGTTGCTGATTCGGCCTTCGACCTGCAAGACCTCCAGGATTCGTCGATCAAACCGGTCGAGCTCCATAAAATTGCCTCCGCTGCACGCTCGAAGCTTGAAAATTGCTCGATTTATTTAAATTTCGCAATCATGTTCCAATATATTCGCAGATATCCTCGAAAACGCAATAATTCTCTCCCCGCTTCGCCATAGACTTGCTCATGTCGAGCGGAAATCGACAACCGGCTGCCAGCGCCTCACAAGGGACTGTGCAGCCATCGCCCGCCCACGAGGCATCGCGACCGACTCCGTGCCCTCCCCGTTCCCCGGGGAGGGCACGCCTAATCGGACCACCGAAAGAGCAGCTGATGAAACGATTCGACCCCCGTAAATACGCCCGGCACAGCGTGCGATCGCTGCCTGATCGTCGTTGGCCGGACAGGATTCTCGACCGCCCGCCGGTATGGGCCAGTGTCGATCTGCGCGACGGCAACCAGGCGTTGCTCGAACCGATGGGCGTCGCCCAGAAACGACGGCTCTGGAAGCTGCTGGTCGATATCGGTTTCAAGCAGATCGAGATCGGTTTCCCATCCGCGAGCCAGGCCGATTACGACTTCACGCGGTGGCTGATCGAGGCCAATCAGATTCCGGATGACGTCACCGTTCAGGTGCTCGTCCAGGCGCGCCGGCATCTGGTCGAGCGCACGTTCGAGGCGTTACGCGGTGTGCGCCGCGCGATCGTGCACGTCTACAACTCGACGTCGACCGTGCAACGTCAGCGCGTGTTTCGCATGAGCCGCGACGAGGTCAAGGACATAGCGGTGGCCGGCGCTCGCATGGTCCGCGACGAAGCCGCCCGTCACCCAGATACCGACTGGACCTTCCAGTACTCGCCGGAGAGCTTCAGCAACACCGAGTGGGACTACGCGGTAGAGGTCTGCGATGCCGTCACCGCGGAATGGCGACCGACCCCGGAACGACCCTGCATCATCAATCTGCCGGCCACCGTCGAGAGCACGTCGCCAAATCTGTTTGCCGACCAGGTCGAGTACTTTTGCCGGCATGTACAGCGCCGCGATGCCATCGTGATCTCATTGCATACCCACAATGACCGCGGCTGCGCGGTAGCCGCCGCCGAGCTGGGACTGATGGCGGGCGCCGACCGTGTCGAAGGCACGCTGCTGGGTAATGGTGAGCGTACCGGCAACATGGATATCGTGACCCTGGCGATGAACCTCTATAGCCAGGGTATCGACCCGTCGCTCGACCTTTCCGATCCGGACCGGCTCATCGAGGTCTACACGAGCTGTACCGGCCTGCCCGTGCATCCACGCCATCCGTGGATCGGCGAACTGGTCTACACGGCGTTCTCGGGCAGCCACCAGGATGCGATCCGCAAATGCCTGGCACAGCAAACCAACGACGCCCCATGGGACGTCGCCTATCTGCCGATCGATCCGCGTGATATCGGCCGTGACTATCAGGCGGTGATCCGGGTCAACAGCCAGTCCGGCAAAGGCGGCGTCGCGTTTGTACTCGAGCGCGACTTCGGCCTGCATCTTCCGCGATGGCTGCAGGTCGAGTTGGCGCAACTGGTCCAGGCCCGAACCGAATCCCAGGGCGGAGAGATCGGCAGCGCGCAGATCCATGAGATCTTCCTCGAACGCTTCGTCGCGTCGGGCGGGCCGGCCACACTTTGCGGCTACCGCCTCGAGCGCGACGCCGGGGGCGACCGCATAGCGATTGACCTACAACTCGGTAGACGGGAGCTGACCCTGCACGGCGCCGGCGAAGGGGCGATCGAGGCCTTTGTCGATGCCTGGCAGCAGTCCTTTGGCAACCGCGTCTCGGTCGTCGACTATGCAGAGCACGCGCTGGAAAGTGGGACCGATGCCGAGGCGGCAGCCTACATCCAACTCAACGTCGACGGCGAGCGTGTAGCGGCTGCCGCACTCGATCGCGACACGGTCAATGCATCGTTGAAGGCACTGGTCACGGCATTGAACAAGACGCAGGCCACGCAGCTTGCGGCCTGATTGGTCGGATGAGTTCTCCTGTCCCTGACCGGCCGGCGACGGCCGACAGGGGTTCGAAGGTCCGGCTGATCCCGGGCACCGATCGATGCGCCTGGGACGTCCTGAATCGAGACTCAGGTCAATTGTTCGGCAAGCTTGGTAGCCGTCACTTGCAGCGCCTCGATATGGCGGTCGCCGATTTGCGAATGGTACTGTCGAAGCTGCTGCAGCATCGCCAGCAGTTCCTGCAGTGTATAGAGGCGATCACGTGCCTGAAGGTGCGTTTCTTCGAACATGGTTCCCTCCGTTTGCGCAGACGGGTTGCAGACAGATCCGACGCAGCCCGAATCGGGCCGGAAAATTATAGGACACGGTTTCGGGCGTTTGCCAATACCGATTGGTGACCGTCGACGCCCTCCTGACAGGCTTCCGAAGCCGTCGGGTGGTATCGTCGCAGGCCAGTCCAATCGACCTGCCCCTGCGACGTGCTCCCTGGGAAACACCTGACGGGCCGGGCCCTGCTCAGCGGCATGCTGATCGGCGCCCTGCTCACCCCCTGCAACATCTACTCCGGGCTGAAGATCGGCTGGTCGTTCAATGTCTCGATCGTTGCACTTTTGCTGATGGCCGGATTCTGGTCACTGTTGGCGCGCCTGCGCCTGTCCGACAGGCTGGCCGCCGGCGAAGCCAACATCACCCAGACCACGGCATCCTCGTCGGCGAACATCATCTCCGGCGGACTGGTGGCCCCGATCCCGGCGCTCGCGATCCTTACCGGCGACAATCTCGCCGCCTCGCAGCTGATCATCTGGGTGTTCGCGGTCAGTCTGCTCGGCATCTGGGTGGCCTGGTACCTGCGGGCGTCGCTGATACTGCGCAGCGATCTGCCCTTCCCGACCGGTCGGGCTACTGCCGAGACCCTGATGGAGATCTTCGAACAGGGCCGCGAGGCAACGCTCAAGCTGCGCGTACTGCTCGGCAGCACGCTGCTGGCAGGGACGCTGAAGTGGATCGATACCGGCGTCTGGGCACTGCCGAGACCGAGCCTCGGCTTCCTGCTGCCGGCAACCGGCAAGCTGTCGGGCTATGGCGGAGTCAGCGCGAAGAACCTGACCTTTGCGCTGGATCCGTCGCTGCTCCTGGCCGGCTTCGGCGCGATCATCGGGTTCCGCAACGGCGTGTCGCTGCTGCTCGGCGGTCTGATCGCCTGGGGCCTGCTCGGCCCCTGGGGACTGTCACAGGGCTTCATCGCCGCCGGTCCGGACGATCCGCGCAGCAGCTGGTTTGGCGAGATGATCGAATGGCTGCTCTGGCCGGGCGTGGCGCTGATGTCCAGCGCGGCGCTCACGCGGTTCGCATTGCAGGCCTGGTCGAACCGTCGCGCCGGCGCGACCCGGCGCGATCACACTGAGGGCGACGGGTTCGTCGTCACCCGGCTGGCCGGCCTCGCGGTCTCGTCGGCATTGGTGGTTTGGGCGCAGATCACGATCTTTGCGATCGACTGGTTGGTCGCCGCGTTGGCCGTTCCGATTGCCTTTCTGCTCGCGATCGTGGCGTCACGGGTCGTCGGCGAAACGGGAATCCCGCCGATTGGCGCGATCGGCAAGGTCTCGCAGCTGAGTACCGGCGTGATCGCGCCGGGAGCGACCACGGCCAACCTGATGGGCGCGAATGTCGCAGGCGGTGCCGCCGGTCAGAGCGCGGACCTGCTGAACGACCTCAAGGTCGGACACCTGATCGGCGCGCCGGCACAATGGCAGATCATCGCCCAGTTCTTCGGCATCCTGACCGGCAGCATCGTCGGCAGCCTGGTCTATCTGCAGCTGATCCCGGATCCGGCCACCATGCTGGTAACCGATGAATGGCCGGCCCCTGCCGTGGCCACCTGGAAGGTCGTTGCCGAGACGCTGAGCCTGGGTGTCGGTGCGATACCTTCGAGCGCCCTCTGGGCCGTGGCGGCAGGGGTTGGCATCGGGTCACTGGGGGCCTGGCTGCAGCACCGATTGGAACCGCGCTGGCTGCCGAATCTGCCCGCCCTGGGTCTTGCGATGGTGATCCCCGCCTCGATCTCTATCACGATGTTCTTCGGCAGTCTGATCGCGCGGGGTCTCGAACGCTACAGTCCGACGCTCGCCCAGCGATTCGTGATCGCCGCCGCCTCCGGGCTGATCGCCGGCGAAAGCCTGACCGGTGTCGTGCGCGCGCTTATCGGCATCGCCGGCTGACTCGCCGTTGGCACGCGCTTTCTCGACTGAGCGCTTCGGTTGCCGGATCGCCGCTATCGAATGCTGGCGAGGGGACCGGAGGCCTCCCGACAGAGACCCCCGGGTCAACCACGCCTATTCGCTACCGGCGGCCGTGGCTGCCGGCTCGACCACCGCGCTTTCCAGAGACGCTTCCTGCGGCGGCGGAACCTGTTCCACAGTCTCGGCCACTGCCGGTGCGGCTAGCGCGGCTGACGGCGTCAAGGTTTCCAACGCGTCATTGAGCAAGGCGCGCATCCGCTCACGGGAGGCCGCCGCCTGCCGTGCGAATCGCTCCTCTTCCTCGACGAGTGCTGCCTGACGTTGCTCCAACTCACCTTCCCGCGCATCGAGTTGCGCCATGCGCTGTTCGAGCAGCCGGCCCATCTCGGCGAGCACCTCGTCGCGCTCGGCCCGGACGGCGGCCACCGATTCTTCGACGCGGTCCGCGATC
>JASFVZ010000130.1:0-6265 GCA_050049565.1 Chromatiaceae bacterium
GCTCAGTTGAACGATCTGCTCGACAGCCTGGGCGTGCCACAGGCACCGGCGCAGGCCTACCGTACGATCAAGGCGTCGCCGGCGGTGGCGCCCGGCTTGGCGGCGGCCGCGGCAACCGGCGCCGGGCCGGAGTCGGCGATCGGCGCCGCCGAGACCGGGGCCGGGGGCATGCCCAGACAGGCCGCGTCCGTGGTCTCCGCCGGTGGGTTGCCGCGGGTCCGGGTTGATGCCAGGGTACTGGACGCGGCAAAGGCCTCGCTGCAGGCGCAGCGCGTCGCTCAGGCGGATGCGCTACTCGCCGAGGTGCGCGAGTTGCCCAGCATCACCGAAAGCCTGCACGGCTGGTTGGCGCAACTCGACGCCCCGCTCAAGGCCCAGGCGACCACCGACCCGACGCTGTTCCTGGATGCCGGCAACTCGCTAAGAGCGATTATCGATGCGCTCGGGCATCTCCAGCTGTTCCGCCCTTCACCCGATGGCCCGGTCGAAAACGACGAGCTGCGGCGCCAGGTCGACCAACTGCTGGCGCCGCTCGCGGCAGGTGACGCGAACGGCGCTGTTCTGAATAGCGTCGCCGATGGCATCGCCGACCTGACCCGCGATCAGAGTCGGCGCTATCAGCAGAACCTGGAACGGGTGGTCGAAGCGAGCGAGGGTCGCGAGCGCGTGCGCCAGGCCCGTGTCAGGGTGGTTAGGGCGCTCAACGACGGTTACGGTTCCCGCGAGGTGCCCGAGGTCCTGCTCGAGCTGCTGGAGGTCGGTTGGCGTTCGGTCATGGAGTTGTCACTGCTGCGTGGCGAAGCCGCGGAACGGACGTTCGAGAGCCGGCTGTGGCTGGTTGACGTGCTGGTTGCGAAGCTCGGTGGGCAGCCGGTTGCGGCCACCGGCGATCAGATGTCCAACGACGAGCTGTTGGCATCGATCAGTACCGAACTCCCGAGCACGGCCTTCGACCCGTTCCGGGTTGCCGCCGTCGAGAAGCGGCTGCGCGGCGAGTTGTTCCAGTCGCCCGGCGAAGCGGTTCGGCTGGTGCGATTCGTGCCGCTCCCGGTCGAGGATGACCCGGACAGGGAACTGGATCCGCCGGGCGGGATCACGCCGGAGGCGTGGGCCGCCATCCTGGAACAGTGCGAGGCCGTTCAGGTTGGCGACCTGCTGCGCTTCAGCCGCGTGTCGGCCGGTCAGTCAACCGATCTGCGTGTCGCCTGGATACGCGAGGACGGTGGCCTGTACACCCTGGTCGACTATCGGGGCCTCAAGGCCCGGGAGATCAACCGGCCTGATCTGGCGCTCGGCCTCTACCGTCGGGAGATCACCCTCGAACGGGTCGACGGCCAGCCGCTCAGCGAGCGCGCCGCCGAGACCATCCTGTCGCGGATGGAGAGCCGGCTGGCGCATCAGGCATCACACGACTCACTGACAGGGCTGATCAACCGGGGTCAATTCAAGGCCGCACTGGAACAGCAGCTGCGCCGGAGCGCCGAGAGCGGCGCCGTGATGCTGTGGCTGGATGTCGACCAGTTCAGGCTGATCAACGACATGCATGGCTATGACGCAGGCGATCGCCTGCTGGTCGCGGTCGCCAGGCTGCTGGAGCAGTCCGAGGGTGCCAGCGTTCTAGCGCACATCGGCGCCGATCGTTTCGCGGTGTTGCTGCTCGATACGTCGGCCGACGCGGCGGTTGGTCGAGCCGAGTCCCTGCGTGAAAAGGTTGCCGACATGGTCTTCGGCCTGCCGTCGCAGTCCCTGTCGGTCAGTGTATCGATCGGCATGGTGGCATTCGCCGCGGTCGAGGATCCGTCGGTGAGCAGCCTGATGCAGGCCGCCGACGATGCGCTATCGGCCGCCAAGAGCGACGGTGGCAACCGGGTCTTCGTCTATGACCAGGAGGATCCGGCCATACAGGGTCACCGTGACTCGGTGCATTGGGTCGCGCAGGTCGACGACGCGCTCGAACGAGGCCAGCTCAAACTGCGCTGCCAGGCCATAGTGCCGGTGATGCCGGACGCCGGCTTGGCACCGCACTTCGAGGTGCTGCTGGGGGTTACGAACAGCGCCCGGGAGGCTTTGCCAATCGCCGAATTCATCGACGCGGCCGAACGCTATAACCGGATGCGCGTCCTCGACCGCTGGATCACCCGGACGGTGATCGAATGGATCGCCGCCAATCGGTCCGAGATGCCACGACTGCATGGATTTGCCGTCAATCTATCCGGGCAGACCGCCAGCGACCCGGCCTTCATTGACTATGTGCGCCAGCTGTTCGTCAGGACCGGAATCGACCCCTCGTGGCTGAGTTTCGAGGTCACCGAGACCGCGGCCGTCGCGGACCTCCGGTCGAGCGCGGGGATCGTGCAAGACCTGAAGGCGTTGGGTTGCCGGGTCGCGCTGGATGACTTCGGTAGTGGGCTTGCGTCCTACTCCTATCTCAAGGAACTGCCGGTGGACTGGCTGAAGATCGACGGTGCCTTCGTGCGCAAGATCGCCGCCGACCAGGGCGACTATGCCGTGGTCAAGTCGATCAACGAGATCGGGCACTTTCTCGGCAAGCAGACGATCGCCGAGTTCGTGTGTGACGAGCGGATCCTGCAGCTCGTTGCCGAGATCGGCGTCGACTATGCGCAGGGATTCGCCATCGCGCAGCCATGCCTGATGGACGAACTCCTCCCCAACCTTGCCGTTGCCAACTAGGACAAAACCAAACCCGGTATATTTTGTGTGATTGCCGCGGCCCAGCCGAACGGTGGCGGTGCCATCGATCGGCGAATGCGCATACACTGCGTCCCCGCGACCCCGGCACATAACAAAGATCAGGGAGTCGTGATTCAACACTTCATTCCGACGCGAGAACCGGGAGATTCAAATCATGTCGATGTCACGACGCGAATTCGTCAAGCTAATGGGGATCGCCGGCGCCGCCGGCTGGATGCCGTCATCGGTGTTTTCGGCGGCCCGCCAGCCGTCCGATCTCTACGAAGTGCCGAAGTTTGGCAATGTCACCTTGTTGCACATCACCGACTGCCATGCCCAGCTCAACCCGATCTATTTCCGTGAGCCGAACGTCAACCTCGGCATAGGCGGCGCCTTGGGCAAGGCACCTCATCTGGTCGGCGACAGATTGTTGAAACACTTCGATATCGCGCCGGACAGTATCGAGGCCCATGCCTTCACGTATCTGAATTTCGACCAAGCTGCCGCGCAGTTTGGCCGCGTCGGCGGCTTTGCGCACCTGAAGACGTTGGTCGACCGCGTTCGCGACGACCGTGGGCCGGGCAACAGCCTGCTGATGGACGGCGGCGACACCTGGCAGGGATCAGGCACCGCCTACTTCACACGCGGCAAAGACATGGTCGGCGCCTGCAACCTGCTCGGGGTCGACGTGATGACCGGACACTGGGAGTTCACCTACCGTGACGAAGAGGTCATCGAGAACATTGGTGAGTTCAACGGTGATTTCGTCGCCCAGAACGTCAGGGTGACCGAAGACGCGCTGTTCGACTATCGCTTCGCGGACTTCGAAGGCTATGACGAGGACGCAGGACTGGCCTTCAAACCCTATACGATCAAGGAGGTCGGCGGCGTACGCATCGCCGTGATCGGGCAGGCGTTCCCCTACACGCCGATTGCCAACCCGCAGCGTTTCATCCCGGACTGGACCTTTGGCATCCGCGATGAGCAGATGCAGGCGATCGTCGATACGGTCCGAGAGAACGAAAAACCCGATGCCGTCGTTGTGATCTCGCACAATGGCATGGATGTCGACCTAAAACTGGCGTCGATCGTATCGGGTATCGACGTGATCTTCGGTGGGCATACCCATGACGGCGTGCCGGCGCCATCGGTCGTGAAGAATCCCGGCGGCAAGACCCTGGTCACCAACGCGGGGTCGAACGGCAAGTTCCTCGGCGTCATGGACCTCGACGTACGCAATGGCAAGGTGCAGGACTTCCGCTATCGGCTGTTGCCGGTGTTCTCGAACCTGTTGCCCGCGAATGCGGAAATGCAGGCCTACATCGACAAGGTCCGCGCTCCGTACCGCGACCAGCTCGAGGAAGAGCTCGCGGTCGCCACCGAGACGCTTTACCGGCGCGGCAATTTCAACGGGACCTTTGACCAAGTCATCTGCGATGCCCTGAACGAGGTCAACGATGCCCAGATCTCCCTGTCGCCGGGCTTCCGCTGGGGAACGACCGTTCTGCCCGGGCAGACGATCACGATGGACAACGTCATGGACCAGACCTGTATCACGTACCCGGAGACCTATCGTCGCGAAATGACCGGAGAGGACATCAAGGTCATTCTCGAGGACGTCTGCGACAATCTGTTCAACGTCGATCCCTACTTTCAGCAGGGCGGCGACATGGTGCGGGTTGGCGGGCTCGATTACGTGTGCGATCCGACGGCCGGTTTTGGCAAGCGCATCAGCAACATGACGCTTGATGACGGCACACCGATCGACGCGGCCAAAAAATACGTGGTGTCGGGCTGGGCGACCGTAAGCTCACAGGCCCCCGGGCGGCCTATTTGGGAGGTCGTGGCCGATTACCTGCGGGTCAAGGGCGAAGCCAAGATCAAGAAGCTGAACACGCCCAAGCTGGTCAACGTGGGCGGGAACCCGGGCATCGAGGACTACATCAAGGGCTGAGTTCGGTCGGTTGAACGCTCGTAGCGCACCACTGTACAGGTGCGTTACGGGGAGACGGCTGCCGCCAGGTCTGTGAGCAGCGGCTCAAGTCCCTGCCAGACGTTTTCGAGGATTCGGGGCTGGGCCTCTGCCGAGGGGTGGATGCCGTCTGGCTGCATCAGTTCCCGGGTCTCGGCGACGCCTTCGAGGAAGAACGGCACCACCGCCACATCCAGCTCGGTGGCCAATTCCAGATACACCCGGTGGAACTTCTCACCGAAGGCCCTGCCATAATTTGCCGGTAATTTGACGCCCAGCAGAAGCACGTCGGCCCTGGCCTGGCGGCTGAGCGAGATCATCTGGCGGAGGTTACTCTTCGTCTGAATCGGCGAAAAGCCACGCAGGCCATCGTTCCCGCCCAGGGCGATGATGACGACCGACGGCGACTCCCGATCCAGCGCAGCCGGCAAGCGCGCCAGACCGCCACGTGTGGTGTCGCCGGTGATGCTCGCGTTGATGACCGGTGCGTCGAACCCGTAATCGGCGAGGCGGTCTCTCAGCAGCGTCACCCAGACCTGCTGCTGTTCGATACCGTAGCCCGCGCTCAGACTGTCGCCAATGACGAGGATGCCCGAGGCGAAGGCGCCTCGCGGCAGTGCGGCCAACCAGAAGACGGCAAACATGGCAAACAACACAGCACGCATCTCGACCACTCAGCTCTCCAAACAGATCACGATGCCGGACGGCAAGGTACTGGACATCCTCTCGGCGATCGATATGCGGGTCAACGCCGGTGAGGCCGTGGCAATACTCGGGCCATCCGGCTCCGGGAAATCCACCCTGCTGGGTCTGCTCGCCGGGCTGGACACGCCGACCCATGGTGAGGTCGTGCTGCTCGGAGAAACCCTGTCGCAGCTCGATGAAGACCAGCGCGCCGCCCTGCGTGCCGGGCGCGTCGGGTTCGTCTTCCAGTCGTTCCAACTGCTGCCCGGCATGACCGCGCTCGAAAACGTGGCATTGCCGCTGCAGCTGTCGGGGAGGTCGAACGCCCGGTCGGCCGCCGCGACCCTGCTGGAGGAAGTCGGCCTGGGCGAACGGCTCACCCATCTGCCGCGGCAACTCTCCGGGGGTGAGCAACAGCGGGTCGCGCTGGCCCGGGCGTTTGCCGGCGACCCCGCGGTGCTGTTCGCCGATGAGCCGACCGGGAATCTCGATGCCGCATCGGGTGAACGCATCACCGAACTGATGTTCCGTCTGCGCGACCGGGCCGGCAGCACGCTGCTGCTGGTCACCCACGACCTGCAGCTGGCGCGCCGCTGCGATCGTGTCCTCAGGCTCAACGCCGGACGCCTGCTGCAGGAGGCGGCGTGAAACCGCTTGCCGCGCTTCCCGGCGGCTGGGCCAGCGCACTGCGTGATCCGGGCCTCCGGCTGCTGCTCGCGGCAGTGCTGGTCGCGGTTGCCGCACTGACCTCCGTCGGGTTCTTCGCCGACCGCGTTCAGCGCGCGCTCGAATTGCAGGGTGCGGCACTGCTCGGCGCGGACCTGGTCGTCGAGCAGGGCGAGGCGCCCGATCCCGCCTGGATCTCCCATGCAGACAGTCTCGGGCTGCAGACCGCGCGCACCGTGTCCTTCCCGAGCG
>JASFVZ010000131.1:0-6235 GCA_050049565.1 Chromatiaceae bacterium
CTCAATTGAGAACCATTGTCGTTTGTTCGGGATGGATCAACCGCGAATCCTGCAGCTGGATAGCCCACCGGTCGGCCAGCGTCTGCGCGTCGTCGCTATCCACGGCGGTGACCGGCTGCGCCGCCGCCTGCTCTCGCTTGGGCTGGTGGTCGGCGGGGAGGTCGAACTGGTGCAACGTCGGGGCGGTGGTGTTGTCGTCGCGCACGGCGGCAACCGTGTTGCCCTGGGCCAGGGCGTGGCGCAGAAAGTGACGGTCGAGGTCATCGGGTGAGCGACCGGCTGACCATTGCGATCGCCGGCAATCCGAATTGCGGCAAGTCGGCGCTGTTCAACCGGCTGACCGGCATCCGTCAGACGACCGGCAACTGGCCCGGCGTCACGGTAGAACGCAAATCGGGCCTGGCGCGGATCGACGATCGGGATGTCACGGTCGTTGACCTGCCCGGCATCTACTCGTTCGACGCGGCGTCGCTGGACGAGGTAGTGACCCGCGACTACCTGCTGGGACGCGAGGCGGACCTGGTCATCGACGTGGTCGATGCCACGAATCTCGAACGAAACCTCTACCTGACCGTGCAGCTGCTCGAGATGGGCGTGTCGCTGGTCGTTGCGCTCAACATGATGGACGTCGCGCGGCGTCGCGGCATCGGTATTGATACCGAGGACCTTGCTCGGCGACTCGGTTGCCCGGTCGTGCCAATCGTGGCGACGACCGGTGAAGGCCTGAGCGATCTGCAAAGCCGCGTGCTTGCCGTCGCCGACGAACGACTGGTACCTGGTTTTCCTCTCGCCCACGACGTTGCGGTCGAGGCGGCGATCGATCGAATGCGCCCGGCGCTCGGTGACGTCGCGCAGGCCAACCGGCGGTGGATGGCGTTGAAGCTGCTCGAGGGCGAGAGCGGCCATGCCGTGTCGGCCGAGGCGCGGCAGTTGGCGGACCAGGCTAAGGACTGGGCGCAATCGCATTATGGGCGGGATATCGGCTTGTCGATCGCCGACAGTCGCTACACCCATGCGCATGCGGTGGCACGGGCAGTGTCGACGTCGGGAGATGCCGGCGAGCGCACGCTCAGCGACCACATCGACCGGTTGGTACTCGGACGATGGACCGGCATTCCGCTGTTCATGGCGGTGATGTATCTGATGTTCCTGTTCACGATCAACGTCGGCGGCGCGTTCATCGATTTCTTCGACGGCGTGGCCGGGACCCTTTTCGTCGACGGTCTGGGTGCGTTGATCACCGGCGCAGGCGGTCCGGACTGGTTGCGCGTCCTGGTCGCCGACGGGGCCGGTGCCGGGCTGCAGGTGGTTGCGACCTTTATCCCGATCATCGCTGCGCTGTACCTGTTCCTCTCGGCCCTGGAAGACTCGGGCTACATGGCGCGGGCCGCCTTCGTCATGGATCGGTCGATGCGCGCGATCGGGCTGCCGGGCAAGGCGTTCGTGCCGCTGATCGTCGGTTTCGGCTGCAACGTCCCGGCGATCATGGCAACACGTACGCTCGAGAACGTGCGTGAGCGCAAGCTCACGATTCTGATGAACCCGTTCATGTCATGCGGCGCGCGCTTGCCGGTCTACGCTTTGTTTGCCGCGGCGTTTTTTCCGAGCTCGGGTCAGAACATCGTCTTCGCGCTTTACCTGGCAGGGATACTGGTCGCGATCGCGACCGGGCTGCTGATGAAAGGGTCGTTGTTGCCGGGACAGAGCACTGGCTTCGTCATGGAACTGCCGCCCTATCACCTGCCGACCTGGCGGGGGATCCTGTTGCGGGCCTGGGACAGGGTTCGATTGTTCGTTCGCGAGGCCGGTCGCGTCATCGTGTTGATGGTGATCGCGCTGAATCTGCTGAATTCGTTGGGGACCGACGGCTCGTTCGGCAACGAGGACAGTGAACGCTCGGTGCTTAGTGCGACGGCGCGTGCCGTCACGCCAGTGTTCGAACCGATGGGCATCACGGAGGACAACTGGCCGGCGGTCGTCGGGATATTCTCGGGAGTTCTGGCAAAAGAGGTCGTGGTCGGCACCCTCGACAACCTCTACTCAACGCTGGCAGAAGATACCCGGTCGGTCGACCAAGCCGACCGCTTCGACCTCTGGGCCGGTCTTGCGGCAGCGGCTGCAACCGTGCCCGAGAATCTCGAGTCCCTGTCTGCGAGTCTGTTGGACCCGTTGGGGCTGAGCGCTGCGGCGCAGGCGGATGCCGAGTCGCTCGGGGTCGAAGACGCGGTGTTTGGCGCCATGCAGGCGAGGTTCGATGGGCAGGTCGGTGCCTTTGCCTACCTGTTGTTCGTGCTGCTGTATTTCCCGTGTGTCGCAACGATTGGGGCGATCCGCCGCGAGGCCGGGGGTGCCTGGGCCGGGTTCGTCGCCGCCTGGACCACCGGCGTTGCCTATCTGACGGCGACCGTTTTCTACCAGGCGGCCACTTTCAGCCTGCACCCGCAGGTCTCGGCGGCCTGGATCAGCGGTCTGCTCGCGGCCTTCGCAGTGACGGTGCTGTCCCTCAGGCTCTGGGCAAGGCGTCCATCCGCCGATGCCTCCCCGACGCCGGGTGTCGCCTGATGCTGGCCCGGATACTCGAGCTGTTGCGTGCCGAGGGGGCCATGACGATCGACGACCTCGCGCGTGAGACCGGCGCGTCGACAGAGGCGCTGCGTGGCATGCTCGACACCCTGGGACGGCGTCGGCTGATCGAATGGGACAGCCGGTCGGGTACGACTTCATCCTGCGGGATAAGCCCGCCTGTGCCGCCCGTGGTCACGCTCAGTATCAGGTCGGAAAAAAATGGCGCCCCCGGTCGGGCCGGGGGCAAATGGACAGCCAAAACCCGGGGAAGGTAGAGGAAAACCAGGCTGCCCGGTCGGGCAATCATCACCGCAGTGATGAAGGGACAGATCCCGACAACTCATGCGACTGCGCGCGGTGTGAAGATGTTCCTCTGCGCCGGCCCGGATGCACCCCACGATGATCAAGACATGTCCAGTCGCGTATGCGCCGCGCCGGTGGCGCACTCGTACCGCCCTGATGGGCCTTTTGCTCGTTGCCGGATCCTGGGTCATGGCCGCTGACACGACGGAGATGGTGTTCGACCCGGCCAGCTGGCGGCTGGTGACCGACGGGGTGATGGGCGGTGTATCCAAAGGGCGCCTGGTCGCTGACGAGAGCGCCGGTCGGGACTGCATGCAGCTGAGTGGGCAGGTCAGCACGGCCAATAACGGCGGGTTCATCCAGGCGGCAGCCGACCTGCCGGCAGCCGCCGCGGCGCGCCTGGGCGGCTATGATGGCCTGCGTGTCACGCTCCGTGGCAATCGCGAGACCTACAACATTCATCTGCGGACCGCCGACCTCTGGCTGCCCTGGCAGTCGTATCGGGCCTCGGTCACCGTGACGCCTGACTGGCAGTCTTTCGATCTGCCGTTCGCGACGTTCGAACCCTACAAGACCCGCAAGACGCTGCGTCCCGACCGCCTGCAGCGCGTTGGCATCGTCGCGATCGGACGCGATTTCGAGGCCGACGTGTGCATCGGTGAGGTGGGCTTCTACCGATCGGCAGGGGCTGACTGAACCGCTCACTCGCCGCCCAGGACCTGCCGCCGGGGAAGTCGCATGGCCACGGGTTCGTCGCCGAGCTGGCGGATCAGCTTCGAGTGGTCCGACGTCAGTGAATCCTTGCGCAGGTTGCGCGCTGCCGCCGCATCGAATGCCAGGCGTCCATAGCTGCCGTAGTGCGGCAGCTTGCGCGCCAGTGCCTGAATGCCTGCCGGGGTCGGGCTGTCGAGCAGAGCGATCGTTCGTCCCGCAGCATCACTGTTGAGCAGGACCAGACTATGGCTGTCTCTATCGAGTGGCGCGTCGCCGATGACCGCGCCATTGTCAGTCAGGGACTGATCTGTCCGCGCCAGGGCTTCGGCATAGCGTGGCCGTAGCGCGTTGTCCCACCCCAGAATCAACAGGTCGGCATCGCCGGGCACAGACGCCACCTGGTCGTCCCAGGTCTGCTTTAGCGCGGGGTATCGCTTGCGCCACTGCATCGCCAGCTGCTCCCATGCAGTCGCATCCGCCGGCTTCGCATGACGTGGCAGCACCAGCCACGCGGTGCCACCGAACAGGCGATTGAGGGCCGGCGGCTGCTCGCTCACATCCAGGTAGCGCAGCAGGTCGTACCCCGGATCGACGTCCAGCCGCAGGGGGCGGGCCGCGGTGGTGATCGTGAATTCCTGCTTCAGCGCGTCAAGCCGCACGTGCCGAAGCTCCGCCTCGGCCTGCCCGTCGACGACGATGCCGATCGGTACGCGGAGGTCGAACGCCGGGGCCGCCTGCCGCAATTCGAAGGTCAGCCGGTAGCCGGCATCGTCACTTGTCACCCGGGTTTCGCCGAGCTCGAGCCGGGGCGCGCCTTTTCGATCGAGCAGCGCACTGGCCCGGTCGGCGAGTTCGGGATGGTCAGCGGTCAGGGCCCGGACGGCCTGTTCGAAGCCGATGGCGCTGAAGCGGTGATCCCGCCACAGTCGTTGCAGGCCGGCGACGAACGCGGCATCGCCGAGTTCTTCCCGCAGCATGTGGAACAGCATCAGCGACTTGCTATAACCGATCGACTGGCTGGCGTCGTTGTGCCGGCTGACGAATTGCCGCAATGGTCGATCATCGCCGTCAGCGGCGAAGTTGCTGTAGCGCTGCAGCGCCTTGAGACGGTACTGGTCACCCTTGCCCTGGCGCTCCTGCATCCAGTGATCGGCGAGATAGGCGGTGAGGCCTTCGCTCCAGTTGCCGCGCCGATAGTCGATCCAGACGCCATTGCCCCACCAGTTGTGCAGAATCTCATGCGGCAGTGACGTAAACGGGATGAACGGCAGCCGCATGACCCGGGAGCCGAGCAGGGTAAAGGACGGCATCCCGAACCCGGTCTGGTATCGGTTCTCGACGACCGCGAACTTGCGGTAGGGGTATGTACCGATAAGGCGACTGTAATGGTCGATATAGTCGCCCATCACCGCCAGGTAGCGCTCGGCCAGCGCCGCATCGTCGCCCAGCAGCCAGACCGAGAGGTCGATATCGCCATGTTTGCGGGCGTACCGTTGGTAGGGGCCGGCGATCAGGTAGAGGCTGTCGTGCGGTTGATCGGTCGTCCAGCGTTGTATTTCGGCGTGCTCGCTGCGCGCCCCCACACTGATGCTCTGCCAGCCGTCCGGCACGGTCACATCGAGATCCATGCCGCCGACCGGCGCGTCGAACAGGGGGTACCAGGCGCTGCTGGCATCGAGATAGACGCCCTTCCGGCCGAGCTCGCCCTGCGGCATGCCGCCATGGGTCCTTACGCCGGCGAACTGCGGGCGACCGTGGTAGCGCAGGGTCAATATTGCACTGCGGCGCTCTGGGGTCGCACGGTAGGCGACTCGCAGCCCATCGGACGAGCGGTTCAGGGTCTCGAGGCGGGCATCCTGGGCCTCGACCTCGAGCCCGGCGTTGAGTACGAATTCGAACTGGGGGACGGCTTCTGGCGTTGAAATGGTGTCTTCGACAATCATTTCCCCAGAATCGGGGCGCAGTTCGACCGTCAACCGGTGGGTTACGCTCTGCGCCATTGTCAAGAGAGGAACGCCGATGAGCGTCAAGAACAGTATCCAGCGCAAGGCCGGCTGGGTCGGTGTCGGTCTGGTAATCGTGTGGGGCATCGCAGTGGCCTTCGGTCCTGGCGATCGATCCGGGTTGTTGCCGATCGATCCGATTGTTGTGGAAACCGGCCGCTCCGCAAACCTCGGGGAGTTGATGGCAAAGATTGCGGACGAACGCGTCGTGTACGTCGGCGAGACGCATACCGCCTACCACGACCATCTGCTGCAACTCGAGGTCTTGCGCGGGATGGCCGAACAGCCCGGCGAACTGGCGGTCGGCGTCGAATGGATCCAGGCGAAGTTCCAGCCGGTCGTCGACCGCTTCCTGGCCGGCGAAATCGACGAGGCAACCTTCCTGCGCGATACCGAGTACTACGACAGGTGGCGCTTCGACTATCGACTGTACCGCCCGATCATCGAGTTTGCGCGGGAAAACGGCATACCGATCGTCGCACTGAACGCGTCCAAGGAACTGACATCGGCGATCGGCCGCGTTGGCATCGAGGGCCTGACGCCTGAATTGCGCGCCGAGTTGCCTGACGGCTACCACTTCGACGACGCGGCGTACGAAGCGGCGCTCAGGGAGATGTTCGAACTCCACCCGATGGGTGGGGACCGGGAGT
>JASFVZ010000132.1:0-6229 GCA_050049565.1 Chromatiaceae bacterium
ACGGTCCGTCATGGCTTCGCCCGTGGCAGCGAACCAGTCAATTACGTCGACAATATCCGCAACTTCTACGAGCTGCTGGTCTGGTTCTCGACAACGGACGACTTGGAGACCAAGCAGCGCCTGTTGCTCGCCGATACGTAGGTGCAAACAGCTTATCTTTCAACGTCGGGCACGAAAGAACTGTCGCAGCAGCGCTGCACATTCGTCGGCCAGCAACCCACCGTCACAGGCGACGACATGGTTGAAGCGTGAATCGGAAGGAAGCAGGTCGAAGACGCTCCCGGCCGCTCCGGCGCGTGGATCTCTCGCCCCGAACAGTACCCGTGCGACCCGGGCGTGAACGATCGCACCGGCACACATCGGGCAGGGCTCGAGGGTGACGTACAAGGTGCTGCCGGGGAGACGGTAGTTGCCGATCCGGAGCGCCGCATCACGCAGCGCGACGATCTCTGCATGGGCCGTCGGATCATGCGTTCCGATCGGTCGGTTCCATCCCTCGCCGATCACCTTGCCGTCCAGTACGAGCAAGGCACCGACCGGCACCTCGCCAGCCGCCTCCGCCTGCCGCGCCAACGCGAGCGCGCGGCGCATGAACGTCTCGTCGGCCTCGCCGTCGGTCAGTCGCCGGCCAGCTATTCCCACTCGATCGTCGCGGGCGGCTTGCTCGAGATGTCGTAAACGACCCGTGATACACCGCTCACTTCGTTGATGATGCGGCCGCTGACACGCTCGAGGAAGGCATGGGGAAGATGGGCATAGCTGGCGGTCATGAAATCGATCGTCTTGACCGCCCGCAAGGCAATCACGTGTTCATAGCGACGGGCGTCGCCGACGACACCGACCGACTTGACCGGCAGAAACACCGCGAAGGCCTGGCTGACCTCGTCATACAGGTTCTCGGCGCGCAGTTCCTCGATATAGATCGCATCGGCGCGCCGCAACATGTCTGCATACGCCTTGTTGACTTCGCCGAGGATGCGCACACCCAGGCCGGGACCCGGGAACGGGTGCCGATAGATCATCTCGTAAGGCAGACCGAGCTCCATCCCGACCCGTCGCACCTCGTCTTTGAACAGCTCACGCAAGGGCTCGACGAGTTCGAGCTTCATATAGTCGGGCAGCCCCCCAACGTTGTGATGCGACTTGATCACGTGCGCCTTGCCGGATGCGGCACCGGCCGACTCGATCACGTCCGGGTAGATGGTGCCCTGGGCGAGGAACGCCACGTCATCGAGCTTATCGGCCTCTTCCTCGAAGATATCGATGAATAGATTGCCAATGATCTTGCGCTTCTGCTCGGGATCACCGACGCCTTTCAATCCCTTCAGAAAACGCTCCTCGGCATTGACCCGGATGACGTTCACGCCCATGTGCTCGGCGAACGTAGACATCACCTGGTCGCCCTCGTCGAGCCTCAGCAGACCATTGTCGACGAAGATGCTGACGAGTCGATCGCCGACCGCACGATGCAGCATCGCCGCGACGACCGACGAATCGACGCCGCCCGAGAGACCGAGCACGACCCGACCGCTGCCGATCTGGGAACGCATCGACGCGATGCCGTCGTCGATGATGCTCGAGGGGTTCCACAGCGCCTCGCATTCGCAGATTTCGAACAGGAAGCGTTCGAGGATCCTTCCGCCCTGCCGGGTATGCGTGACCTCCGGATGAAACTGCAGTCCGTAGAAGCCGCGCGACTCATCGGCCATCCCGGCCAGCGGGGCATTGTCGGTTGTGCAGATGGGGATGAAGTCCTCCGGCAGCGCCTCGACCCGGTCGCCGTGACTCATCCAGACATCCAGCAGACCCCAGCCCTCACCCGTGGTGTGGTCCTCGATATCACGCAGCAGGCGTGAGTGTCCGCGCGCGCGCACCTGCGCGTAGCCGTATTCATGTTTCTCGGATGTGGCGACCTTGCCGCCGAGCTGGGCCGCCATGGTCTGCATGCCATAACAGATGCCGAGCACCGGCACGCCCATCTCGAATACCCGTTGCGGGGCCCTCGGCGCATCCTCGCCGGTAACGGTCTCGGGTCCGCCGGACAGGATGATCCCGCGCGGCCGGCGGGACTCCATCACCAGCTCATCCGCGCAGTGGTCGTACGGCCATATCTCGCAATAGACGCCGGCTTCGCGTACCCGCCGGGCGATCAACTGGGTGTACTGGGAACCGAAATCGATTATCAGTATTCGATGGGCATGGATATCGCTGGTCATCGGCTCACAGGTTGCCCGGATGCCGCAGCGGCATCCAGGTCGTCAGGGAAGAGGTCGTTATCGCACAGACATCCCAGCGCAATGCGCCCGGCCGTCATCCGTCGCGGCGGTAGTTGGGCGCTTCCTTGGTGATCTGGACATCGTGGACGTGCGATTCCCGCGTGCCGGCGTTGGTCACGCGAACGAACTTCGGCTCGGTGCGCATGGCCTCCATCGTCGCACAACCGGTGTAGCCCATGCTGGATCTGAGTCCGCCGACCAGTTGGGTGATCACGTTGACCAGCGGCCCCTTGTACGGCACGCGCCCCTCGATACCCTCGGGGACCAGCTTGTCCTTCTTGGTGTCTTCCTGGAAGTAGCGGTCGCTGGACCCCTGCGATCCACCCATCGCGCCCAGCGAACCCATCCCGCGGTAGGACTTGTAGGAGCGGCCCTGGTAGATCTCGACCTCACCGGGTGACTCGTCGGTACCGGCGAACAGACCACCGATCATCACGGCGTGCGCGCCGGCAACGATCACCTTCGCGATATCGCCGGAGTAGCGCAGACCGCCATCCGCGATCACCGGGACGTCGGTCCCGCGCAGCGCGGCTACGACATTGTCGACCGCCGTGACCTGCGGCATCCCGACACCGGCGACGATCCGCGTGGTGCAGATCGATCCTGGACCGATGCCGACTTTGACGGCATCGGCACCGTGATCCGCCAGTGCCCGGCCGGCATCGGCGGTCGCGATATTGCCGCCGATGACATCGACGTCCGGGAAGTGCTTCTTGATCCAGGCGACACGATCGAGGACCCCGGTCGAGTGCCCATGCGCCGTATCAACGACAATGACATCCACACCGGCCTCGACCAACCCTTCGACACGCTCCTCGGTCCCGGCACCGGTACCGACTGCCGCGCCGACCCGCAGACGTTCATGCTCGTCACGACAGGCATCCGGGTAGTCAGTGGCCTTCTGGATGTCCTTGACCGTGATCAGGCCGCGTAGATCGAAGTTGTCGTTGACCACCAGCACCTTCTCGATCCGGTGCTTGTGCAGTTTGGCCACGACCTCTTCACGGCTGGCACCCTCGCGGACCGTCACCAGGTCGGCTTTGGGTGTCATGATCGAGCTCACTTTCTCATCGAGCCGTGTCTCGAACCGCAGGTCGCGTCCGGTCACGATGCCGACCAGTTCGCTGCCGTCGACCACCGGGACGCCGGAGATACGGTTCGAGCGGGTCAGTTCGAGCACCTCGGCGATGCTGGTGTGCGGCGATACGGTGATCGGGTCATGGATGACCCCGCTCTCGTAGCGTTTGACCTGCCGCACCTGGGCCGCCTGCTGTGCCGCCGTCATGTTCTTGTGGACGATGCCGATACCGCCGGCCAGCGCCATCGCAATCGCCAGGCGGGCCTCGGTGACGGTATCCATCGCGGCCGATACCAGTGGGATCTTGAGTTCGATATTGCGGGTCAGCCGGGTTTCCAGACTGACATCCTTCGGCACCACCGCGGAGTGCGCGGGCACGAGCAACACGTCGTCGAAGGTCAAGGCTTCCTGGTCTTGGGCGAACCGCATGGTGATGTCCGATGGCCGGTGAAAGTGAGGTCGGAATTATAGGTTTCACCGCATAGCCGGTAAACTGGCGGACCGCCTTCCGCCGATTCCCCCGAGCTGGAGCCATGGCAGACGAAACCGGTCGCGACATCTACAGCGTCAGCCGTCTGAACGCGGAGATACGGGCTGTCCTGGAGGGCAGCTTCCCCATGCTTTGGGTGGAAGGCGAGCTGTCGAACCTCGCCACCCCGCGCTCCGGGCATCTCTATTTCAGTCTCAAGGACGACCACGCCCAGATCCGCTGCGCCCTGTTTCGCAACCAGCGCCTGCTGCTGCGCCAACAGCCGTCGGACGGCGATCGGGTGCTGGTGCGGGCCAGGATCGGCCTCTACGAACCCCGCGGCGACTGCCAGCTGATCGTCGCACACCTCGAACCCGCCGGACAGGGCACGGCACAACAGGCGTTCGAGCAGCTGAAACGCAAACTGCAGGCCGAAGGCCTGTTCGACGCCGCTCGAAAAAGGGATCTGCCAGGCTTCCCACGGCGGCTCGGTGTGATCACCTCGCCCTCCGGCGCGGCGATTCGTGACGTCCTGCAGGTGCTGCGGCGACGCGCACCCCACCTCCCGGTGACCGTGTTTCCGGCACTCGTGCAGGGCGCCGAGGCACCGCAGAGTCTGCGTGACGCGCTGGTCACGGCCCTGGCCCGTGGCGACTGCGATATCTTGTTGATCACCCGCGGCGGCGGTTCGGTCGAGGACCTGGCCGCTTTCAACGACGAGGCGCTGGCCCGCATGATCGCCGCGGCCGAGGTGCCGATCGTCAGCGCGGTCGGTCATGAAATCGATTTCAGCATCAGTGACTTCGTCGCCGACCGCCGCGCACCGACCCCGTCGGCGGCGGCGGAACTGATCAGCCCCGACAGCAGCGCACTGAGTTCGAAGGTCGATGCCTACCGGCGCCGCCTCGACCGCGCCCTGCGCCGCCAGGCGATCCGCCGGCAGCAGCAGTTGGATCAGTTATCAGGCCGCCTGCAGCGCGCTGCGCCGGCCAATCGGCTGCGTCAGCAACAGCAGCAGCTCGACCGTCTCGACGTGCGTCTTGCGCGCAGCGTCCGCGCCCGGCTGGCAAGCCACGGCGAACGCACCACCGGGTTGCATCAACGCTTACTGCGCCGCAGTCCGGCCCAGGTGCTGTTGACCCTGGAGCAACGACGGATCCTGGCCGGACAACGTCTCAGGCGCGCCGGCACAAGCCTGCTCGAGCGGCGGCAGGAGCGGCTTGCCGCAACGGTACGGCAGCTGCAGGCGCTGAGCCCGCTGGCCACCATGCAACGCGGCTACAGCATTCTGCGCCGTCCCCAGGATGGTGCCGTCGTAACCTCGGTCGGCGACCTGGACGTTGGCGCGCCCCTGCAGGGGCTTTTGCGCGACGGGTCGGTCGATCTCGAGGTTCAATCCGTGTCGCCGGACCCGATCACGTCTGATTGAAGACGTCAGGAGCGCTTCTTGACGTGTCTCATCAGACGCTGCCGCTTCCTGACCTGGCGATCGCTCAGCCGGTTGCGTTTGCCGGCATAAGGGTTGGCCCCCGTGCGAAACTCGATCCGTAACGGCGTACCGCGCAGCTTCAGGACCTCGCGATACCGGTTCATCAGGTAGCGCCGGTAGCCTGCCGGCACATCGGCAGTCTGATTTCCGTGGACAATGATCAGGGGTGGGTTCTTGCCGCCCTGGTGGGCATAGCGCAGCTTGATCCGCCGGCCGCGGACGAGTGGGGGTTGATGCTCATTGACGGCCTCCTCGAGTATCCGCGTCAGATCCGGGGTCTTCAGATCGACGGTCGCAGCCCGGTTGGCGGCGTCGACCGCGCGCATCAGGTGCCCGACACCGGTGCCGTGGAGTGCCGAGATGAAGCGGGTCTCGGCAAAATCGAGAAACGTCAGGCGTCTGTCCAGCTCGGACTTGATCCGATCGCGGTCGCCGGTGGTCAGTCCGTCCCATTTGTTGATGACCACGACCAGTGCACGACCGCTCTCGACGACGTGGCCCGCGAGTCCGGCATCCTGATCACTGATACCCTGGTGGGCATCGAGCACCAATAGCACCACGTTGGCCGCCTGCATGGCCTGCAGCGCCTTGATCACACTGAATTTCTCGACCGCCTCGCTGATCCTGCCGCGGCGCCGCACGCCGGCGGTATCGATCAGGGTATAGCGCCTGCCTTCGAGCTCGAAGGGTATGCGGATGCTGTCCCGGGTCGTCCCGGGCTGGTCGAAAGCGACGACGCGCTCTTCACCGAGCAGCCGGTTGACCAGGGTCGACTTGCCGACATTCGGCCGCCCGATCACCGCGATCTGGACACCGTCGTCGGGGTTCGGCGCATGGTCGTCCGTGTCGTCCGGCAGCTCGGCCAGCGCGCCGTCGATCAAGGCATGCACACCACGGCCATGGGCCGCGGCGATTGG
>JASFVZ010000133.1:0-6210 GCA_050049565.1 Chromatiaceae bacterium
CACCCGACTCGCCGCCTGATTCGGCTCTCGGACCATACTCGAGCAACTGCGCCAGCACCTCGCTCTGCCGTGGCGCCAGTTCACCCTCCGTGTCGATGAAGTGCATGAACGACGACGCGATTCTCACGTTGGCGCCGACGGCCGTTTGCAGGCGCTCGGAGAGCTTCTGCAAGCGGAAACGCGAGAGGGCAGCAGCACCGCGCAATACGAGCATGGGGTTACCGTAGGAAGAGCCAACCGGACAGCGCCGATGATACTGCAGCGGCCACCGGCCAGTCAGTCGAGGATCGGGAACCAGTCGCTGATCTCGTCCTGGAGCAGCATGCTGAGCCGGCCGGAAAGGTCGTCGGCGACCTGCTCGAGTGCGGCCCTCGCCCGCGAGGGGCAGTTGTTCTGAGCACTGAGGTGGCCGGCCACGAGGTGGCGCAGACGCGCATGGTCGATCTCCCTCAGGAATGCCGCAGCCTGCCCGTTGGCAAGATGCCCGTAGCGCCCGCCGACGCGGGCCTGAAGGCTGGGCGGATAGGGGCCGTCCGCCAGCAGATCCGGATCGTGATTGCATTCCAACAGCAGCGCATCGACCCCGTCGAACGCGTCGACGATGCGCGGCGTAATGCTGCCCAGGTCAGTCAACAGACCGAGCGCCGTGCCGCCGTGGCGAAACACGAACTGGGTCGGTTCGCAGGCATCATGCGGGACCGGTACCGGCTGCACGAACAGCTCGCCCAGTTCGAATCCGGCATCGTGGCTGACAAAGTGATTGAGCTCGGCGATTGCACCGAATCGACCGCCGCGCCAGGTGCCGGGCGACAGCCAGACCGGCAGTTTGAAGCGCCTGGCAATGGCGCCGACGCCACGAATATGGTCGCCGTGCTCATGCGTCACCAGGATGGCGGACAGGTGTTCCGGATCAAACCCGAGATGCTCGCAGCGTGCCACGAACTCACGGGCCGGAAAGCCGCAGTCCACCAGGATGCGGGTGGCGCCGGCTTCGATCAGCGTGGCGTTACCGCGGCTTCCGCTCCCAAGCGAAGCAAAGCGGAAGGCCATCTTGGCCTAGTGGACCAGGCCGGAGGTTCGGTGGTGCGTAGCGCACCGCTGGCGTGCCGAGACGAGGCCTGCGCGGCTGGGGACTATGCGTCCCTTGCAGGACGTGCTGTGCGGTATTGGCACTCTCGTAGGGCGTCCAACGAACGGATCCACTATCGCACCTGCTCCTGCAACAGCGTCAGGATCCGGACTGCGGTCGGAGACCGGTCCGGCTCGCCGGCCTCGTTGGCAACCCCTACCACGGTCAGGCCGGGCGCCGAGACAACGCGCACCTGATACCGGTTGACCTTGTCGACCTCGTC
Organism: Chromatiaceae bacterium; assembly: GCA_050049565.1. Taxonomy (GTDB): domain Bacteria; phylum Pseudomonadota; class Gammaproteobacteria; order Chromatiales; family Chromatiaceae; genus Thiosocius. Next base: position 1,353 of record JASFVZ010000133.1, read on the forward strand.
ATCGTTCGACCAGAACGCCAGACCGGACAGCCAGCCCTCGTCCTCGTCCTCGCGGGATGGATCGTTGTACCGGACGTAATAGATGCCGGCCGACCGATCACGGTCTTCGACCGCGAAACCGACCCGATCGAGTGCCAGACCGATGCGTCGCCACGCGGTGCTGAAACTCTCGGCGATTCGCAGTTCGACACCGCGCTGGGTGTTGATCAATTCGGAGCGCGCAGGCTCCGTCTGTCGACGCGCTGCCAGCTGTGCACGAGCCCGCTCGTCGGCGGCGCCGAGGAAGACCATGATCCGGCGCAGCATCTCGGCCTCGAGCTGCGGGTCACGCTCGCTCGGTTGCCAAACCGTGTTCTGAACCTGGCCCTCAGCCGAGGCGACGACCTTTTCCTCCATGCCGAAATGGGTCAGGAACAGTTCGGTTGTAGCGTTCGGCGCGCGCTCGAGACGTACCCGGAATTGATCTCGCGTGCCGGTTTCGTAGAGTGCGTCGAACGTGCGTCGGATGGTATTGGTGATGAAGTCGTCGCGTATCTGCGCCCGGTTCTCGAGCCACGACGTCCGCATGGTGCCGACCGTCGGGTCCTGCTCGACCAGCAGAATCCCGCTGTCCAACCAGAAATCGGAGACCCGTTGCCAGACCTCCTCCACCGGCGCATTGACCCATAACCAGCGATCCTCGCCGTCGCGACGGATCTCGAAGTCCTGAATGTCCGGCAGCACGCTGCCACCGGCGACTGCCGGGGTCGAACTGTCCGCTCCGCGCAGTCTGCGGTCGGTGACGTACTCGGAGTAGCTCGACACACCGCCAAAGTTGTCCGGCACGCTCATTTTGTCGTTGATGCGATCGGACGTGAGGTCCGGCGGTATCTCCAGGTTGCGTTCGGCCTGGGTCTCCCGTTTGTACTCGACCGCTTTGTCAGGCAGGACGTCGTCCACGCCCGTGCTGCTGCAGGCCGTCAGCGTCACGACCACAAGACTGATAATCAGGTATCGCATGCACTCTCGCATCGTCATTGTTGAACGCCGGAAGGACCGGCCTCGACTACATTACCCCGGCCTGCCGCATTGCGTCGCGCACTGGCGCGTGAAAGGCATCGGACAGCGGTGTCAGCGGCAGCCGGATACCTGATTCGATGTGCCCCAGTTCGGCCAGGGCCCACTTGACCGGGATCGGGTTGGCCTCCAGGAACAGCTGCACATGCAAACCAGCCAGCGGCTGGTCCAGTTCCGCAGCGCGCACTGCATCACCGGCAATCGCCGCGGCGCACATCGCGTGCATGGCGGCCGGGGCAACGTTGGCGGTGACCGAAATATCGCCGTTTGCACCACGCAGTATCGCCTCGCGCGCGGTTGCATCGTCACCGCTGTAGATCGCGAAGTCTGCCGCCAACAGGTCGCGCAGTCGGGTGATCCGTGAGAGATCACCGGTCGCCTCCTTGAGTCCGACGATGTTCGGGATCTCGGCCAAACGTGCCACCGTCTCCGGTAGCATGTCGACTGCGGTGCGGCCCGGCACATTGTAAAGTATCTGATCGATATCGACCGCCTCCGCAACCGCCCTGTGATGACGATACAGCCCTTCCTGGGTCGGCTTGTTGTAATACGGCGTGACCAGGAGACAGGCATCGGCGCCGGCCCGTTGCGCACAGCGGGTCAGGGTGATCGCCTCGGTGGTCGAGTTGGCGCCCGTACCGGCGATCACGGGTATCCGCCCGTTGGCCTGCTCGACCACCAGCGCGATGGCCGCGCAGTGCTCGCGTTCGTCCAGTGTCGCCGACTCGCCCGTCGTACCGACCGCGACGATGGCGTCCGTACCCTGCTCCACATGCCAGTCTACCAGCCGCCGAAACGACGCCTCGTCGATGCCGCCGTCGCCATGCATCGGGGTCACTATCGCAACCAGGCTTCCCTGAATCATGGGGCGGCTCCCGTGGATGATAAGCCGATCATTTTATCCTGACGCGTCACGAACTTGCCAACCAGACCCCGCCCGGCGAGCGCTATTCGATGCCCCTATTAACAGGCCCAGCTTGAGCCGCCTCGGGGCCAGCGGCTAAAAGACGCCCGGCAGTTCCCGGGAGGACAGACATGGCAGACGACGCCCAAAGCGTTCGAGAGATTCGCATCAATCCGATCGTACCCACCGAGTCGGTCCTGGTCGCGACGGCACGGGGGATGCGACCGAAGAAGGCGGAAGAGGCCGCCCCGCGCGACACCCGTGCCCGGGTCGACACCTGCCCCTTCTGCCGCGGCAACGAGGACCGTACACCGCCCGAGATCAGCCGCATACCGGCCGAAGGCGATTGGGACGTGCGCATCGTGCCGAACCTCTACCCGGTACTCGGAGACGACCGCACGCAGACCAACCTGGCGTTCGGTCTGCAACAGGTGATCGACGGCTATGGTCGCCACGAGGTGATCATCGACCATCCCAATCACGGCATAGCGCTGCACGAGATGTCGGAGGAGCACCTTGCGACGCTGTTCGGCGTCTACCGGCAGCGCATGGCGGATCTGTACGCGTCGGACTCGAGGCTCAAGTACGTGCTGGTCTTCAAGAATTTCGGCCCGGCTGCAGGGGCCAGCATCCCGCACACCCACAGCCAGATCATCGCGACGCCGGTGGTACCGGAAAACGTGCAGAACGAGGTCGAGCACAGCCGCGCCTATCATCGGAAATACAACCACTGCGTGTTCTGTTCCCTGATCGACGAGGCATTGACCTACGAGGCCACCATCTACGACCGCGACTCCGGTGAGATCCGTCGCAAGATCAACGTGGGACAGTACGTCGTCGAGCGCGGCGAACGCTTCGTCGCGATCAAGCCGTTTGCCAGCCGTTTCGAATGGGAGATCCACATCCTGCCGCTGCGCCACCAGGCCGACTTCGGGACACTCGACCCGGAAGATCTGCCGGATTTCGCCAGGGTGCTGCGCCGGACGATGGCGAGGCTTGACCAGGTGGTCGGCGGCGTACAGTACAACTTCTTCCTGCACTCCCTGCCGCACGGCAGCGAGTCGGCGGACTGCGCCGAGAGTTACCACTGGCACCTGGAGATTTGCCCACGGACCAGCATCCCGACCGGATTCGAGCTGGGATCGGGCCTGTTCGTCAGTACGGTCAGCCCGGAGCAGGCCGCCGAGGCCCTGCGCGCGGTCGACCTGCCGGAGGCGGTGTTGGGCGCATAGCAGCGACACTGACACGGGGCGCCGGCAATGGAGGCAGCGCGACAAGCCGCAGCCCGCACAGTAAACTGCGGCGCCTGTCCGATCATTCCGCTAGACTCCGCGACACAATGCCCGCCAAAAACAGCCATTTAGTCATCTCGGCTCTGGGGAAGGACCGCCCCGGTATCGTCGACACGCTGGCACGCGCGATCTACGAACTCGACTGCAACATCAGCGACAGCCGGATGACGGTCCTCGGCGGTGAATTCGCGATACTCCTGCTGGTCGACGGCCCCTGGAACCGGCTGGCAAAGCTCGAAGATCAGGTCCCGGAACTGCAGGACCGTCTCGATCTGACGATCACGACCCGGCAGACCGGCGAGCGCAGCCCGGAGGCCAATCTGTTGCCCTACGCGGTTGACGTCGTAGCGCTCGATCACCCCGGCATCGTGTACAGCCTCGCGAGCTTTTTCTCAGACCGCCAGATCAACATCGAAGACATGGTCACCAGCAGCTATGCCGCGGCGCACACCGGCACGCCGATGTTCTCGGTACGCATGACCATCGGCATACCCGCCGACATCCATATCGCCGCGCTGCGCGATGAATTTATGGACTTCTGTGACAGCATGAACCTTGACGCGGTCCTCGAGCCGATCAAGGGCTGACGAAAAGAGGAGAGAGGCCGACTATGACCGGACCCGTCGTGGGCAAGAAAGTACCCGATGTCGCCCTGCACCTGACCGGCGACCAGACGACCACGCTTGCGGCCTACCGCGGCAAATCGCTGGTGCTGTACTTCTACCCGAAGGCCAGCACACCGGGCTGCACCCAGGAGGGCCTCGACTTCAGCGCCGCTATCGCCAAGTTTCGGCGCCAGTCCTGCGTGATCCTCGGTGCTTCTCGCGACAGCCTCAAGGCCCAGGAGAACTTCAAGGCCAAGCAGGGCTTCCCCTTCGATCTCGTCGCCGACAAGGAAGAGGAACTCTGCAATGCCTTCGGCGTAATCAAGTTGAAGAACATGTACGGCAAGCAGGTGCGTGGTATCGAGCGCAGCACCTTCCTGATCGATGCCGACGGCAAGTTGCGTCAGGAGTGGCGGGGCGTGAAGGTGAAAGGCCACGTCGACGAGGTGCTGGACGCGGTAAAAGCCCTGAAGGCCTAGCGGGCCACCAGCGGCATTCGGCTGAACTCGCACTGACCCGGAGCAACATGGGCATCAAGTCGCGCCAGAGCAAAAAGCTCTTTATCCTGGACACCAACGTACTGATGCACGACCCGACGGCGATCTTCCGGTTCGCCGAACATGACATCTTCATGCCGATGGTCGTGCTCGAAGAACTCGATCGAGCCAAGAAGGGAACGTCGGAGGTCGCACGCAACGTCCGCCAGGTCAGCCGTTTCCTCGACGAACTGATGACCGAGGCCTCCAAGCAGGACATCGATTCGGGGCTGCCGCTGGCACGGGCCAACCATCTGCGCAACGGAAACGCGGCTGACGAAGACAGCGGACATCTGTTCTTTCAAACCCAGCTGCAACCCAAGGAACTGCCGCCGACCCTGCCGGGGAACATCCCTGACAACAACATCCTCGGCACCGCACTGGCATTGTCCGAGATGGCACCGCAGCGCAGCGTCACGCTGGTCTCGAAAGACATCAACCTGCGCATCAAGGCCGCTGTCGTCG
>JASFVZ010000010.1:0-12510 GCA_050049565.1 Chromatiaceae bacterium
ACTGGGCATCTGCGAACGCGCTTACATCATCAATGCCGGTAGCGTGTTGGCACTCGGTAGGCCCGACGAGATCCTCGAGAATCCGGAGGTCCGTGCCGTCTATCTCGGTGAGAACTTTAGGCTTTAGATTCAGTTATTTACATATAATCACGCGGCTACCGGTCTGTTGAATGGCGGGTTACGCTTGCCGCTGCGGCAGTTGCGCTAGAATGAAACTAGGGACAGTAATCAAAATTCGTACCAACCCGATAATTGCATGAAGCCCACCATCCAGCTACGGCTGGGCCAGCACCTGACGATGACACCCCAGCTGCAGCAGGCCATCAAGCTGTTGCAGCTCTCTACGCTCGACCTGAAACAGGAAATCCAGGAGGCCCTGGAGTCCAACCTGATGCTCGAGACCGAGGAGGAAGGCGCGCGCCGCGAGGCAGATTCCCGGGAACCGGAAAAAGCCAACGGCACCGAGCGCAGTGCCGCAGACGACGCGCGCAACGATCCGAACAACGAGAGCGAGATCAAGATCGACGCCGAGGCCATGCCGGACGAGCTGCCGGTCGACACGGTCTGGGACGACATCTACGACAGCGTCACGCCGGTTTCCAGCGGCCTCAGCAGCGCCGCCGCCAGTGACGACGCGCAGGATTTCCTCAACCAGCAGTCCGGGGCAGAGTCGCTCCAAGACCACCTGACCTGGCAGCTGCAGCTGACGCCTTTCAGCCCCGCCGATCGCCTGGTCGGCGAGGCAATCATCGACAGCATCAACGACGACGGCTACCTGACCACCCCGATCGAAGAAATCGCGACCGCGATCGACGACCCGGATATCGAGATCGAGGAGGTCGAGGCGGTGTTGCACCGGATTCAGGCGTTCGACCCGGCAGGCATCGCAGCACGTGATCTCAGGGAGTGTCTGCTGCTGCAGCTGCGCCAGTTACCGGAGACCTCGCCTTGGAAACGGGATGCGGTGGTTTTGGTCAGCCAGTACTTCGACTACCTCGCCGCCCAGGACGAGCTGCAGATGCGGCGCAAGCTCAAGCTCTCGACCGAGGACCTGATGGCGGTCGTGCACCTGATCCGGTCACTGAATCCACGGCCCGGTACCAGCGTCGCCAGCGAGGCGGCCAGTTACATCGAGCCGGATGTCTTCGTCCAGAAGCTGAATGGCCACTGGCGTGTCGAGCTCAACCCGGATGCGGCGCCGCGCCTGCGGGTCAATGCCGAGTACGCCAACATGATCCGGCGCGCCGACAACAGTGCCGACAATGTGACCATGAAGAATCACCTGCAGGAGGCGCGCTGGTTTATCAAAAGCCTGCAGAGCCGGAACGATACATTGCTGCGTGTCGCAACCCGGATCGTCGAGGTACAGCGCGGCTTCTTCGACTACGGCGAAGAAGCCATGAAGCCGCTGGTCCTGCGCGACATCGCCGACGCACTGGAGATGCATGAATCGACCATCTCGCGTGTCACGACGCAGAAATACATGCATACGCCGCGCGGCACGTTCGAGTTCAAGTATTTTTTCTCCAGCCATGTCAGCACGGCCAGCGGCGGCGAGGCATCGGCGACCGCAATCCGGGCCCTGATCAAGAAGCTGATCGGTGCGGAGAAACCCAACAAGCCCTTATCAGACAACAAAATTGCGGCAATACTCGCCGATCAGGGTATCAACGTGGCACGTCGTACCGTTGCCAAGTACCGTGAATCGATGGCGATCCCGCCATCGAACGAACGAAAGCGCCTGGCCTAGAGCCAACGCAAGGAGAAAGCCATGCAAGTCAACCTGACTGGACACCATGTCGATATCACCGACGCCCTGCGTGCCTATGTTGACGAAAAAATTGCGAAACTCGAGCGGCATTTCGAACACGTAACCAATGTTCACGTTATCCTCAGCATCGAGAAACTGAACCGGAAAGCCGAAGCGACCGTGCACATAGCCGGCGCTGACATCTTTGCCGACTCAGTCCACGAAGACATGTACGCAGCCATCGACGGCCTGATCGACAAGCTGGACCGTCAGGTCCTCCGCCACAAGGAGAAGCTGAAGAGCCATCGCGGCAACGGCAACCGTGAGTCCATCGAGGCCGCCGGCTGAATCAGACCATGCTTCCTCCGGGCCTCATCGATACCTCACGGGTCAGCGTCAATGACCCGGCATCCAGCAAGAAGCGCGCCTTGGAGAAGGCGGCGGCGCTACTGGCCGTCGATGGTGATGACGAGCCGACCGCCGAGCAGATCTATGAGCGTCTGCTCGAGCGGGAACGGCTCGGCAGCACCGGCCTGGCGGGCGGAGTGGCCCTCCCCCACGCCCGCATGCCGGGTATCGTCGAAAGTCGCGGGGCATTCGTCAGGCTCGCCGAGCCGGTCGAATTCGATGCGCTGGACGGCGAGCCGGTCGATCTCGTGTTCGCACTTCTGGTGCCCGAAGAGGCGACCGAGGCCCATCTGCAACTGCTCGCGCTGCTGGCCGCGCGCTTCAACGAAGAAGGATTGCGCACCCACCTGCGCGAGGTGGAGGCCGGCGACCAGGCCTTGAGCCTGCTGATCGCCGACCGCCCGACGCATGCCGAATAGGATCCGCGTCCGGGACCTGTACGAGTCCCTGCAGGACCGGCTCAAGCTGACCTGGGTGGCCGGCCAGAACGGCGCCGACAACAACCTTGCCGACGAGACCAGTTCCGACGGGATCGGGATCATCGCCGGACCGCTCAATTACATCCATCCGAACCGGGTCCAGGTCATCGGACCCGCCGAACTGAACTACCTGGAAAGCCTCAGAGCGGCCGCGCGGCGCGATGCCCTGCAACAGCTGTTCGGAGAAGCACCGGCTGCAGTCGTCCTGGTGCAGGGCATCGAGGGGCCCGACGAGTTGCCGGCGATGGCCGATGAGGCCGGCGTCGCGCTGCTGCGATCGCCGTTGCCCGATCACCAGGTGCTCGACAACCTACAGTACTTCGCCTCGCTGTTTCTCAGCGAGCAGACCACGCTGCACGGCGTGTTCCTCGAAGTCCTCGGCATGGGCGTCCTGCTGACCGGTGACCCGGCGGTCGGCAAGAGTGAGCTGGCCCTGGATCTGATCACCCGCGGCAGCCGCCTGGTGGCCGACGACGCACCGGAGTTCACGCGCATCGCGCCGGATATCATCAGTGGCGCGTGCCCACCCTTGCTCCGGGAGTTTCTCGAGGTCCGCGGCCTGGGCATCCTGAACATCCGGGCCATGTTCGGCGACAGCGCGATAAAACGCACCAAGTACCTGCGACTGATCGTGCATCTGAAGCGCATGTCCTCCGAACAGATCGCCGGCATGGACCGCCTGTCCGGCGCGCACACCAACCGGGATGTCCTCGGCGTCTCGGTCCCGCAGGTCACGGTGCCGGTGGCGCCGGGGCGCAACCTCGCCGTCCTGGTCGAGTCGGCTGTACGCAACCACCTGTTGCGCCTACAGGGCTACGATGGCACCGAGGTGCTGATCGAGCGCCAGCAGAAGGCGATCATCGACAATCAGTGAGGCGTGACCCGAATCCGCGCCCGCGAGATGGGCGCGACCCTGTCTGGGATTTACCCAGACGCCGCTGCAGCGGCCTATAATCGCCGACATGCCCGCGCGCAGTAGCCAAAGCGACACCCCCCGCGTCGTGCTGATCACCGGGCTGTCCGGCTCGGGAAAGAGCATCGCGCTCGAAGTGTTGGAGGACGTCGGTTTCTACTGTATCGACAACCTGCCGGTTAGCCTGTTCGAGGCGCTCGCCAAAGACATCACGAACAACCCCTCGAAGGCCCGTGAACTGACCGCGGTCGGCATCGATGCGCGCAGTCCGGGGAGCGAACTCGACCACCTGCCGGATCTCGTCAAGCGCCTGCGTGACCATGGTGTCGATTGTGAGGTGGTGTTTCTCGATGCCGAGGACAACGTGTTGATTCAGCGCTTCAGCGAGACCCGTCGGCGGCATCCGCTGACCGACAGGGACCGGACCCTGGACCAGGCGATCGCCCTCGAACGCAGCACGCTGGCACCGCTGCGCGACCTCGCTCGACTCGAGATCGACACCACGCGCACCACCCTGCATGAGTTGCGCGGACTGATCCGCGACCGCGTCGCGGAACGTGCCAGCGGCGAGATGTCGATCCTGCTGCAGTCGTTCGGCTTCAAACACGGCGTGCCGCGCAACGCCGATTTTGTTTTCGACGCCCGCTGCCTGCCCAACCCGCACTGGCAACCCGGTCTACGGCCCTACACCGGACGCGACCAGCCGGTGATCGATTACCTGGGCGGCGACCCGAAAGTCAGCGGCATGTTGAACCACATCGAGGATTTCCTGGCCCAGTGGATCCCCTGTTTCGAGGGTGAGGCGCGCAGCTACCTGACCATTGCCATCGGTTGCACCGGTGGCCAACACCGCTCGGTCTACCTCATCGAGCAGTTGCAGCAACGCTTCATTGCACAGGGACGCAAGGTAGTCGCCAATCACCGGGAACTCACTTGAGCGTCGGCATCCTGTTGATCACGCACCCCGGCGTCGGCAACGCGATGTTGCACATCGCGACCCGCATCATCGGCCGGTCGACCCTGCCGATCAAATGTCTCGAGGTGCCGCCGGACGCCGCATTGGATCCGGTCTGTGAGCGCGCCCGCAGCGCCATGAAGGTCCTCGATCGCGGCGCGGGCGTGCTCGTGATGACCGATCTATACGGGGCCACGCCGCACAATATCGCGCAACGCGTCGCCTGCGACGAACGGCGGACCACGGTCCTGTCGGGCCTGAACCTGCCGATGCTGCTGCGCGTCTTCAACTACCCGGATGACGACCTGCAGACCCTGACCAGCAAGGCCGCGGAGGGCGGCACCCGCGGGATCATGGGCTGTCCGGTCGCACCGGCAGACGCCTCGAAGAAGGCCGGATGATGCTGACCCGGGACGTCACGATTACCAACAAGCTCGGCCTGCACGCGCGCGCCGCAGCGAAGCTGGTAAGTACGGCCGGCCGCTTCGCTGCAGACGTCTTCCTCGAGAAAGAGGACCGGCGGATCAACGGCAAGAGCATCATGGGCGTGATGATGCTGGCGGCCAGCCAGGGCACGGTTCTGACCCTGGTGGTCGACGGTGAAGACGCCGAAGCAGCGATGGACGCACTGACCTCTCTGGTCGACGACAAGTTTGGAGAGGGCGAGTGACCGTCGCCTGTGCCGGTATCGGCGTCGCCTCGGGCGCCAGCATCGCGTTCGGCAAGGCGTTCGCACTGAACCGCGGCCCGCTGTGCATCGCCCCGAGTTGGATCTCCGAACATGCGGTCGAGACCGAGGTCATACGGTTCCTGTCCGCGGTCCGGACCGCCGGGAGCCAGCTGCGCGATGTGCGTGAAACGATTCCGGTCAGCGCACCCCCGGAAATCGCAGATTTCATCGATACCCACCTGCTGATGCTCGAAGACCGCGCGCTTTCCAGCCGCCCGATCGAACTGATACGCGAGCAGCGACTGACGGCCGAATCCGCCCTGCAGCAACACCGCGATGCGCTGGTGCAGGTATTCGAACAGGTCGAGGACACCTACCTGCGTACGCGGCGCAACGATCTCGACCATGTCGTCAACCGGATCATGGACATCCTGCTCGATCAGAACGATGCCGTCTTCGACGAGATGCAGGATTGCATCGTGTTGGCCGAGGACCTGTCTCCGGCCGACCTGATCGTTATGAAGAATCACGGGATCGCCGGGTTCGTGACCGATTTCGGCGGTCCGATGTCGCATACGGCAATCCTTGCGCGCAGCCTCGGCATCCCAGGGGTGGTCGGTGCGCGGGGCGCGAGCCGATGTCTGGTGCATGGCGAGACCCTGGTGCTCGATGCCGCGCACGGCATCGTGTTGGCCGACTGCGACGAGGCGCTGCTGGCCTCGTTCAGCCGCCAACAGAGTGATCAGCGGCTGCGCACCGCGCGGCTGCAATCGCGTGGTGATGCCCTGGCGGTCACCCGCGACGGCGTCGAGGTGCATCTGACCGCCAATATCGAGCTCGCTGACGACGTGCGCCTCGCGCGTGCGAACGGCGCCCAGGGCATCGGCCTGTACCGCACCGAGTTTCTGTACATGAACCGTTCGGCACCACCGAGCGAACAGGACCACCTGGATGCCTATCGGGAGGTCGTCGAAGGCATGGCGGGCCGGTCCGTTACGATTCGAACACTCGACCTCGGTGCCGACAAGCAGCCCTATGGTGAACACGGCGGCATGCCGACCAATCCCGCAATGGGTCTGCGCGCCATTCGCCTGTGCCTCAAGGAACCCGAGCTGTTCATGCCGCAGATCAGGGCCATCCTCCGCGCATCGGCGTTCGGTCCGGTCCGCCTGATGCTGCCGATGCTCACCAGCGTCTGGGAGATCGAGCAGACCGAGCGCATCATCGGGCAGGCGATGCAGCAGCTCGAGCAGCGCGGCATGGCGTTCGATCGTGAGCTGCCGATCGGCGGGATGATCGAGGTACCGGCAGCCGCGCTGCATGCCGACGCCTTCGCTGAACGTCTGGATTTCCTCTCGATCGGTACCAACGATCTGATTCAGTACACGCTGGCGATCGACCGCGTCGACGACGAGATCAATTACCTCTACGACCCGGCACACCCTGCCGTACTGCGCCTGATCAACGAAGTGATCGCGGCTGGCCGCCGCCACGAGGTGCCGGTCGCCATGTGTGGGGAAATGGCCGCGGATAGCCGCTGTGTGCCGCTGCTGGTCGGGATGGGCATGCGCGAGCTGAGCATGTTACCGGCCGCGCTGCTGGACGTGCGCGAGCAGATCGGTGAGCTCGATGCAGAAACGCTGGAGCAGGCAGCGAGCGAGGTCTTCTCCAGGCCCGGACTGGTTGACCCGCTCGGCCGATTCGAGCAACTGATCGCCAGACACTGACCCGCTGTGCCAAGCGGGATTGCGCACACCCATGTCCCGCTCGGGCAGGACACGATCGATCGACCTACCGGCTCGCCGGCCCGGCAAGGCCCACCGCCGGCTACCTTCGAGGTTTCCCCACAACCGACCGAACTGCGGCCACCAGGCAGGCTGCTACACTCTGGCGCCCGGTTTGACGTGGCGACCTTAACACCATGAGCGCTACCGAAGAATTCAGCGCCGAATCCCGCCTGCAGCGCCTGCAGGACATCCTCGCCTCGGGCGCGATGCGCGAGGCATCGGCCCTGCTGCAAAGCCTGGCTCCGGCCGAGATCGCCCACCTGCTGGAGTCGCTGCCACCGACCCAGCGCGAGCTGCTCTGGAGCCTGGTCGACGAAGAACGCGACGGCGAGATCCTGCTGCTCGTGACCGATGAAGTGCGCGCTTCGCTGATCCGGCACATGCAACCCGAGGAGCTGGCCGCGGCGACCGAGAACCTCGATCTGGACGACCTGGCCGATCTCGTCCAGCAGATGCCGTCCACCGTGACGACCCAGGTCATAGAGGCACTCGACGACCAACGGCGTAAACGACTCGAGGCCGTCCTGTCCTACCCGGAGGACACGGCCGGCGGGCTGATGAACACCGATACGGTAACGGTGCGACCCGAGGTCACACTCGATGTGGTCCTGCGCTACCTGCGGCGACTGGGCGAGAACGTCCCGCGCGACACCGACAAGCTGTTTGTCGTCAACCGGGACGACGGCTACCTGGGCATCCTCCAGCTCTCACAGCTGGTGACGCGCGAGCCGGACGACACGGTCGCCGAGGCCATGAGCCTCGACATGACGCCGATCGACGCGAACACACCGACCACCGAGGTTGCACGGCGCTTCGAGACGCACGATATGTTGTCGGCGCCAGTTGTCGGTGAAGACGGCCGACTGCTTGGTCGTATCACGATCGATGACGTCGTCGATATCATCCGCGAGGAGGGCGAACACCAGTTCATGGGCCGCGCCGGCCTGTCCGAGGAAGAGGACATGTTCGCGCCGGTGCTGACCAGCACGCGACGTCGGGCGCTCTGGCTCGGTATCAACCTCGCAACCGCCTTCCTCGCCTCTTGGGTCATCGGCCAGTTCGAGGCCACGCTGTCCCAGATCGTCGCGCTGGCAGTCCTGATGCCGATCGTCGCAAGCATGGGCGGGATCGCCGGCAGCCAGACGCTGACGCTGGCGATCCGCGGCATCGCCCTGGGCCAGCTCGGCAGCCAGAACGCCCGTGCCCTGCTGTTCAAGGAACTCGCCGTCGGCAGCCTGAACAGCCTGATCTGGGCGGCCGTGGTGGCGGTGATCGCCGGGGTCTGGTTCAGCAGTGCCCAGATCGCGGCCCTGATCGCGGCCGCGATCGTCATCAACATGGTCTTCGCCGCGATTGCCGGCACCCTGCTGCCGCTGCTGCTCGAACGCATGGGGATCGATCCCGCACTGGCCGGCTCGGTGCTCTTGACGACGGTCACCGACGTCGTCGGCTTCCTCGCATTCCTCGGCCTCGGGACCCTGTTCCTGCTGTGAGCCGCGGACACGGCGAGGCGCGCTGCGTCTTTCGCAGGGACGACCCGGCCGGCTGCCTGGAGATCTGGGACGAAGGCAATATTCGCAGCCTTTGGTTCGACGACGTCATCCTGCAGTCCGAGATCGATCTGGGAGATCCCCGGCACCTCCCGAACCCAGTGAACCGGGCCATGCTGGCCCCGCTGATGCTCAACCCGTCACTCGACTCGATACTCCTCGCCGGTTGCGGTGGTGGTGCGATCGCACGCTGGCTGCATGCGCGGGCACCGGAGATCACCGGTGACGCCGTCGAGCTGTCTGCGGAAGTGGCCCGCCTGGCACGGGAGTATTTTGAGTTCCCCCCGCCGAGCAGCAACTGGCGCCTTCTGCTCGGCGACGTGCAGCACCAGATCCAGGTGTCCGACAGACGCTATGACGTCATCCTGGTCGACGTGGCCGAACGGCAGGCCACCCCACCTTGGGTGGCCGACGCGCTGTTCCTTCGCGCCTGCCGTGACCGCCTGTCGGATCCGGGCCTGCTGGTGCTCAACCTGATCGCCCAATCGGTCGGGGAAGCGGCCGGCGCGCTCGCCGAGGTCAGGCGCGTATTCACTGCCGGTATCGGCCTGATCACCAACCCGGCGCACGACAACCTGCTGGTGCTGGCCGGACCGGAACCGCTTCCGCCCACGCCGGACGCACAGACGCTGGCGACGCTCGGCCGCCGTTGGGGGATCGAATTCGACGCCCTGGGCGAGCGCCTGAGACGGATACCGCCGGCGCGGCCGCTCGGGCGCTGACGCCAGGCGCGCCAGGGATCAGTCGCCGCTCTCGTCAGTGGGCTGCACGGTCTTGCGTCGGAAGCTGGTACCCTGGCATTTCGGGCACGGCGGCAGATGACCGGTCTTACGCAGCTTCAGCAGCTCCCCACAGGCGACACATTCGAACTGCCCGGGCGCGGTAATGTCGCCGGTGCGGTACAGGCTCGCATCGCGCGCCTGCTCGGCGAACTGACGCAGCGCCAGACTGGTCTGGTCGGCCATGCCGGCGAACATCTCCAGCATGCGATTCTGCATCAACTGCCAGTCGAAACTGACCCAGTCACGGAATTCCTGGCCTGAATCCGCGATGAAGGTCGCGGCATCGTGCAGATCCCGCTCGACATAGTCCGAGACCCGTTCCGCTTCCTCGCGGGTCAGTTCTTCGAGTTCGACCGCGCGCTCGCGCGCGTTGGCGAGGGTCTCGCGCAGCCAGGGCACGGTCTTGCTCTCGGCGGTGTCGGCGGCCTCATGGACCCGCTGCAGCATCGCCTCGTAGGCCGCTACCAGGCGGTCGACCGGATCGTTGGACTGATTATTCATTCCGGCGTCTCCCGTTGCGCTCTCCTACCTACAAGTGTAGCCGCCCGCCGGGTGCAACCTGGCGGGCGGTCTGATAGGCGCGGAAGAGACGGTCAGGCGACGGCGCGCTGATCCCCGGTGACGCGCTGCACCGCCGGGTACAGATGCTCGGTCTCGTCCTGGATCCGGTCGAGGACCATCGCAAACATCTCGTGGGTGTCGCGCATGAAGGCGTCGTACTCGCGGATCACGAGCTTTCTGCTCTTCACCTTGCACCAGCGCTTCAGGTAGGCGGAAAAGATGCGGTTGATCTCGCGCGAGCCGCCCATGAAGCGATTCGCGACATTACTCATCTTCTGGTCGCCCGAGCCCAGGAGCTTCGAGTACATCGCACTGTCAGTGACCGCCAGGTGGTCCTTCACTGCCGTTACGTAGTCGAAAAACAGGTCGCAGGTCACCTGGGAGTCACACAGCGAGCGGTCGCCGAGCAGGTGCTCGAGAATGTTCGTCAGCTCGGTGATTTTGTGGTTCTGCTGGTGCAGTTCGGCATAACTGACCATTACGGATTCTCCTCTCCATCCCCGGGGTCGCCCGCAAAGGGATGGTCATTATGGTGGTTTGGACGGTACTTACATCCCCAGACTGACTATCCGGCGATTGCGCCTGCAAGCGCAATCGCCAATCGAGGAGTTTTTGCGCTGGGTTAAAAATTCCTCGATTGGCCGAAAACCGGCCGGGCAGCGCGCGCCTGACCGCCCCGATGCGGCACCTTGGCCAGCCGACCGGCGGGTACGCTATCCTTCGCCGACGGGCGTTTCGCCGTATCCCGAACCCCGTCCCTGACCACTCCGGAGCAGCACCGCACACCACGATGGAAGCCCACTACCAGCCCGAGAAGATCGAGCAGGAAGCCCAGTCCTACTGGGAAACGACCGGCACCTTCCGCGCCACCGAAGATCCGGCACGGGAGAAGTTCTTCTGCCTGTCGATGTTCCCCTATCCCAGCGGCAAGCTGCACATGGGGCATGTCCGGAATTACACCATCGGCGACGTGGTGGCGCGCTATCAGCGCATGCTGGGCAAGAACGTGCTGCAGCCGATGGGCTGGGACGCGTTCGGTCTGCCGGCGGAAAACGCCGCGATCAAGCACGGTCGGCCGCCGGCCGAGTGGACCCGCGCGAACATCGCCGAGATGAAGCGGCAGCTGCAGCGGCTCGGCTTTGGTTATGACTGGGATCGTGAACTCGCAACCTGCGACCCCGACTACTATCGCTGGGAGCAGTGGTTGTTCACCCAGTTGATGCAACGCGGGCTGGCCTACCGCAAGACCGCGACCGTGAACTGGGATCCGGTCGACCAGACGGTACTGGCCAACGAACAGGTGATCGACGGGCGCGGCTGGCGCTCCGGCGCGGAGGTCGAGAAGCGCGACATCGAGCAGTGGTTCCTGCGTATCACCGATTACGCCCAGGAACTGCTCGACGATCTCGACCAGCTGCCGGGCTGGCCGGAACAGGTCCGCACGATGCAGCGCAACTGGATCGGGCGATCGATCGGCGTGCAGATGAGTTTCGCGGTCCCGGCGGATCCCGAGCACCCCCGGCCAGTCGCAGCGGACGACGACCGGCTGCTCGAGATCTATACCACCCGACCGGACACCCTGATGGGGGTGACCTACGTCGCGGTCGCCGCCGAACACCCACTGGCCCTGCGTGCCGCACAGACCCGACCGGCGCTCGCTGAGTTCATCGAGGAGTGCCGCCGCGGCGGCGTCAGCGAGGCCGAGTTGGAGACCATGGAGAAACGCGGCATGCCGCTCGGCATCGACGCCCTGCATCCGGTCAGCGGCGAACCGGTACCGATCTTCGCCGCCAACTTCGTGCTGATGGGCTATGGCACCGGTGCGGTGATGGCCGTGCCCGCGCACGATCAGCGGGACTGGGAATTCGCCGAAAAGTACGGGATTCCGAAGAAACAGGTGATATTCGCTGCCGACGGCGGGCCGTGCGGGATCGACCAAGCGGCCTACGTGGAAAGAGGTGTACTGGCCAATTCGGCGCCGTTCGACGGCCTGTCCTCGGACGCCGCTTTCGACGCCATCGCCGCGTGGCTCGAACAGCACGGCAAGGGGCGTCGCACGGTCAACTTTCGGCTGCGCGACTGGGGCGTGTCGCGGCAGCGCTACTGGGGCTGCCCGATACCGGTCGTGCACAAGGCCGATGGCGGCATAGCGCCGGCAGAGGATTTCCCGGTCGCCCTGCCCGAGGGCGTGATGGTCGATGGTTCGGGATCGCCGCTGAAGAAGCTGCCGGCGTTCTATGCGCTCGACGGCGGCGACCGGCGGGAGACCGACACCTTCGACACCTTCTTCGAGTCGAGCTGGTACTACGCGCGCTACTGCTGTGCGGACGCCTCGCACGCCATGCTCGACGAGCGCGCGCTCTACTGGCTCCCGGTCGACCAGTACATCGGCGGCATCGAGCATGCCATCCTGCATCTGTTGTACGCGCGCTTCTTCAACAAGCTGATGCGCGATACCCCCGGTGTGCTGGTGCCGCGTGAGCATGCCGCACCGCCGGATGAGCAGAGCCTGCCGGACGAACCCTTCACCCGCCTGCTGACCCAGGGCATGGTCGTCGCCGAGACCTACTACCGGGAAGCCGCCGACGGCAGCCGCGAGTGGTTCAACCCGGCCGACGTCGAGACCCAGCGCGACGACAAGGGGCGGGTGGTCCG
>JASFVZ010000134.1:0-6152 GCA_050049565.1 Chromatiaceae bacterium
GCCGGTCATCAAGCAGCAGATCGTTGAGACGCCGAATGCCGACGGTATCGTCGGACTGATCGGTCGGATCGGCCACCGCGCCGCTCCACAGGGTGTTGTCGAACAGGATCAGACCGCCAGGGCGTAGCAGTGCCAGGCAGCGCTCGAAGTAGGCGGGGTAGTTCGCCTTGTCGGCATCGACGAAGGCGAGGTCAAACGATCCCGCCGCCCCATCGCCCAGCAGTGCATCGAGCGTTTCCAGCGCCGGCGCGATCCGCAGTTCGATGCGCTCGTAAACGCCTGCGCGCTGCCAGAAGCGTTGCGCGATGTCCGTCCACTCGGTACTGACGTCGCAGCAGATGATATGACCTCCCGGCGGCATGGCGCCGGCCATGCACAAGGCGCTGTAGCCGGTGAAGGTCCCGATCTCGATCAGACGTCGCGCGCCGGTCAATTCGACCAGCAGCGCCATGAATTGCCCCTGCTCCGGTGCAATCTGCATCCGGCTCATCGACATCTCGGCGGTCAGCGCGCGCAGCTCGCGCATCTCCGGCGTCTCGCGTAGCGAGTGCGTCAGCAGGTAGTCATACAGGCGATCGTCCAGCGTGATCGTGCGAGTCGTCATCCGCCACACCTCTGCAGGCCAGGCGCTGAAAGGCCTGATTATCCCACCGCGCGTCGAACGGCCCAAAAGCGTGTACCAGCGGTCGGCGTCGCCGGCGCCTATTACCCGGTCAGGGCTCGCAATGGGCAGCCACCGGCGGATGGGTCGAACGCCTGGACACCCAACGTTCCAGCAACACGACCTCCTCCTCGCTCCGCACCTCGGAATCGAAACCCCGGTTGCGGAACGCCTCGAGCATCCGGAAGTTATGCGGGTCGGTCTCGGCAATCACCCGCCGGATACCCCAGGAACTCGCCAGCTCGAGGCTGTAGTCCAGGAGCAGGCCACCGATCTTGCGTCCCTGCCAGGGATCGGGCACCAGCACCGCGAACTCGGCGGCCTCGTGATCCGGCTCGGCGAGGAGCTGCGCCACACCGACCAGCTCGTGATGACCATCGATCTCGGTATCGGCCACGATCGATATCTGTCGTTCGTGATCGAGCACACAGTGCTGGATCGCCATGTCGTGGGTGGAGCGCTTGAACAGTGAGCGGAATCGGAAGCGGATCGATTCCGGCGAGGAGTTGGCGATAAGTGCATGCCATAGCGGCTCGTCTTCGGCCCGCATCGACCGCAGGGTTAGGCGCACCCCCTCGCCCAGATCGACATGCCGGACATACTCTTCGGGGTACGGGCGAATGGCGAGATGGGGGTAAGGTTCGTGGCTGTTTTGATAATACGAGGAGTCGATGACCTTCGACGCGTCGAGTGCCAACACCTCGTTGGCCGTCAGCAGCAGCGGATTGACATCGAACTCGCGAATCTCCGGATAGTCCGCTACCAGCATCGAGAAGCGGATGATGGTCTCGATCAGGGCATCGAACCCTGGGAGGCCGCGTGACTCGAATTCGCGGAGCATCGGCCAGACCCGCAGTGATTCGAGCATCCGGCGGGCCAGCCGCTCGTTGAGCGGCGGCAACCCGACCGAGCGGTCGTGGATGGCATTGGTTGCGATGCCCCCCATACCGACCATGATCACGCTGCCGAAGGTCGGATCGCGCTTGGCGCCGAGAATCAGTTCGATCGCGTCCCGGGTATCGACCATCCGCTGCACGCTGACGCCCAGAACCGTGGCATCCGGCAGCGCTGTGCGCGCGGCCGAGACGATCCGGTTGAACGCGGCGCGCACCTCACCGGCTGATTTGACGTCGAGCGCGACACCATCGATCTCGCTCTTGTGCAGCACCTGCGGTGACAGCACCTTCAGCACGACCGGGTAGCCGAGGCGATCGGCGATCGTCGCGGCCTCTTCGTAACTGGACGCGGTGCAGGTCTCGCACACAGGTATCCCGTAGGCCTTGAGCAGGGTCTTTCCCTGAATCTCGGTCCAGATCTGCTCGCCGCCGCCGAGCCGTGGCTGCAGGCGTTTGCGCAGCTTGCGCCGATTCATCTCGAAGCGCATCGGGACTTCGCGCGGCGTCTCGTAGAGCGTCTGCAGATTGTCCGCATACGAGACCAGGTGCATGAAGGCGCGTACCGCCTGCTCCGGCGTCGAGTGGGTTGGCAGGCCCGCTTCGTTCAGGGTCTGGACGCCGGTCCGGACCCGGTTGCCGCCGAGCCAGGCAGCGAGGATCGGCTTCCTTGCGCCACTGGCGGCCTCGGCGACACTGGCGGCCGTAGCCTGTGGGTCGGTGTCGCCCTGGGTCGCATAGATCACCAATATGCCGTCGACCTGCTGATCCTCGAGCACGATCTTCAGGGCGTCGTGAAACCGCTGGGGCGGTGCGCCGTCCAGCAGGTCGACCGGATTCTGGTGCGAGCCGACCGGTGCCAGCACCTTGTCGAGGCGGGCCACGACTGCGTCGTCCAGCTTCGCCAGAGCGCCGCCGCGCGCCAGCAGGGCGTCGGTCGCGATCACGGCCGGACCGCCCGCGTTGCTGATGATCGCCAGGCGCGACCCTCTGGGCAGCCGCTGGAACGCGAGCAGTTCCGCCACGTCGAAGACGTCGTCGAGATCGTTGACCCGGACCACACCGGCACGTTCGAAGGCCGCTTCGTAGACCGCGTCTTCCGCCACCATCGCGCCCGTGTGTGAGGCCGCCGCAATGGCGGACTCGGCGAAGCGTCCGGCCTTGTAGACGACGATCGGCTTCTCCAGCGCGAAGGCGCGGGCCGCCGACATGAACCGCCGGGCGTGCCGGATGGACTGGACATAAAGAATGATCGCGCGGGTCGCGGGGTCGCTGCCGAGTTGGTCGATCAGCGAACCGAAGCCCACATCGAGCATGTTGCCGATCGACACGAAGGTCGAGAAACCGATGCCTTCTTCCGCCGCCCAGTCCATCACCGAGTTGCACAGGGCACGCGACTCGGAGATGAACGCCAGGTGCCCGGCCTTGGGCATGGTCACGGCATGACTCGCGTTGAACCCCAGCGCCGGCCGAATGATACCCAGCGAGTTGGGCCCGACGACGCGCATTTCCGGATAGTCCGCCATCACCGCGCGCAACGCGAACTCGTTCTTCAGTCCGGCTTCACCGGCCTCGCGAAACCCACCCGAGAGGATCAGGATGCCGGGCACACCGGCCTCGCCGCATCGCCTGACGACTTCCGCCACCCGGGGGGCCGGTGAGCACACCACCGCGAGATCCGGCAGATGCGGCAGGTCCTCCAGGCTGGGGTGGATCGCCACCCCCTCCAACGCCTCGCACGTCGGGTGGATCGGGTAGACGACGCCCTGAAAGCCGCTGTTGAGTAGATTCCTCAGTACCCGGCGGGCCAGCGTCGTGTTCTCGTCGCAGACACCGAAGAGCGCAATCCGCTTCGGATTGAAGATCTTGTCGAGGTTTGACACTGCCATCACCTCTCCCTCCTCTCTCTGTCTGGCCCCTTCTGACGAGGGGCTCAGAGGCAGTCTAGGGAGACAGTCAGCCCGTGTCGACGTGGGAATCCGTATCTCAGGAGAAGATCCATGCGAAACGCACCGCTGCGACCCACTCTCCGACAGGGTCGCACCGAAGGCGCTGTGCCTGCGCCGGCGAACGCACGATGGACAGCACCGAAGAGCGCGGCATCCGGGTTTTTGGAGCATTCGGGACTGCCAACAGGCTTGGAAGCCGTGGCGTAGCCGGGCGGTCCGAGGAATGCATACCAAGGAATTCATTGAGAAAAATGCGGGTTGACGCGCGACACAACGTCTGGCGACCATTCGCGGCCCGGCGCATCGCTCTGGGTGGCCGAGGCGCTTACTGAGTGATCACTAAGTTCGGTTTGCGCCCGGTGTGCAGCGCAGCACGATTGCCGTTCGGAAGTGACCGTACAGGATTTTTACAGCGGCGAATCAGGCGACTAATAACTAACTGAATAATCGCCGCTGGCTCAGACAGATAGGCTGATTGGCACAAAACCTGCGTCGACAAATGCACGACCCCCAAGGCGGGTCGGCTCCGTTGAAGTAGTACCCACGAAAGGGGAGCTTGATTGTGAGCGAAAAACAAGACAGGGCGGAACTACGCCAACTGCGCATTGCAGCGTCCAGCCGATCTGGCATCGGACAACACGCCAACTGGCTTTGGCTGCTGGTCGTGGCGGTTTATCTGTCTGCCGTCCAAACGGCCCGAGCCGGCGAGGCCATCGACGGCGAAGGCCAGCCGATCGTGACTGCGGCGGCGCATAATCACCTGCCAATCGAGGCAGTCGCTGCAAACAGCGTGACTGGGTTGTCCGCCGACGAGCCAGTTGCACCCGAAGTCCGGTGCCTGGCATTGAACATCTACTTCGAAGCGCGCAGCGAACCGGAGCTGGGCCAGCGGGCGGTAGCCCACGTGGTCATGAACCGGGTTGCCCATCCGGGGTACCCGGACACGGTATGTGAAGTTATCCAGCAAGGTGGTGAAGAGCGGCTCCATCGGTGCCAGTTCTCATGGTGGTGCGACGGTCAATCAGACAGACCAGTCAATCGTAAAGCCTGGGAACAGGCGCTGCGCCTGGCGCACGAGGTCTTTTTCGGGATCTCGGAAGACTCCACCGACGGCGCGCTTTGGTATCACGCTACCTACGTCAAGCCGTACTGGAGCGAGATACTGCTCAGGGGCGACAAGATCGGCAGGCATATCTTCTATCTCGAAAACGAGCGGTCGACCGAAGCGCTTTGACAGCGCGATTTGGCAAGACCGTTCGACCGCACCTTCCCGCGCTTGTGCCTTTCGCAAATCGGCGTGATCAAGCCGATACAAAAAAAGTAGAGGCTCAACATATCGACCGACAGGGACGCCCCACTTGCGCAGCAACCCCGAACGAGACTGGAAGCGGCTCCGAAGCATGCAAAGCGAAAAGCTCGCGCTGACGTGCGAGCGGATTCTTGTTGCAGCGGAAGACATCGCGAGGCACAGAAAAGACCATGAGCACGAGGCCTTCCTGAAGCTGTGGGAGGAAACGACCAGCGGCAAACGGCTGATCGCCGAACCGTTCGATGACGTGCGGCGTAGCAACGCAGTCTTCAAGCTCATGGTATGGAGAAGGAACGGTTTGCTGAGCGATGCCGAAGTAGCTCAGTTCAGTGAAGGAACACAACAGTTACTGCGACTCGAATGAGCTGGCTTTGCTGGTGCGGCAAGCGAGCAGTCATGCGTTTCTCAAGAAACCAAAAGTACCAACTCGGAATCGCAACAGACCAAGAGGGCCCAGCTTGCGCTGAGCCCATTTGGTTTGTATGGCGCGCCCGAAAGCACTAGAACCTCCGATCTCCTGGGTCGTAGGCGCGGTCTGATGACTATTTTGAGTAAGTTAGCTGACCCACCCTCACGCCAAGCTAGGCTGACGACCGCTGAGCCGCTACGTTTGGAGCAGTTACCTCAGTTCGAGCGAGCCCTTGCTCAGCGCGTCACGGAAGTTCCTCCGGATAGCCGACACCTCCGGGCCCAAGCAGAACGCTTTGCCATCGGAAGTGGTCGCGCATTGCACATCCATAACGATGCGCTCCTCGCTCCCGTCGTTGCCCGCCAAGCGGGCCACAGTGATGCCGACATCCCTGGCATCACTTGGTGATGCAGAAGCCCAGATTCGGGAAGCCTTAAGATCAACAGGCATGGTGGAATACCGTTGTGCGTATTCCTGGGCGATTTCCCAAAGACGCTGGCATTCTGCCTCGCTCACGCAACGCACTTCCGTCTCAACGGGACTGCCGGCATGTGGCTTGGTGACCGCATCGGATTCGGGTACGGCGGAGCTTTCTGGCCGCAATTCTCGATATCGCTTCAAGTCGACCTGACAACGCTTGTCGACCGCCAGCTTTTCGCCTTGCTTCATCTGCACCGATGACTGCGCAGTGGTGATCCGACTCTCCACGTTTGCGATGTCGGCTTGAACGCTCGATGAAGGCTGTCTGCCGCTCCGCTCGGCCTCGGCAGCCAACGCCTGCAAACCTGTCAACGAACTTCGCAGGCGCCCAAGGTCAACTTGGAGTTGGCGAATCTGTTCATCGAGACGGTACATATTGCCTTCGCAGGCCCTCAGCAAGTCTTCTTGTGTCGGATAACGATCGATCAGCCGTTGGTCTTTCGCTTCCTGC
>JASFVZ010000135.1:0-6137 GCA_050049565.1 Chromatiaceae bacterium
CGGTGGCCAATGCGACAGGCTGCCCATCCCTCAACCAGGTAACGGCCGCTTCGAGCACCTGGATGTCATCGGCCTGCACGCCCATTTCCGCGCCCACGGTTTCAAGCAGTGGCGCGCAGGTCGACGCGCTTCAGCGGGAAGCTACGGACGCGCCGGCCGGTGGCTGCAAAGATCGCGTTCAGAACAGCCGGGGCGGCCACCGCAATCGTCGGCTCACCGATGCCACCCCAAAAACCGCCCGACGGCATGACGATGACTTCGACCTTGGGCATTTCGCTGATCAGCATAGACGGGTAATCGTCGAAATTGCGCTGCTGCACCGCGCCGCCTTCGATCGTGCATTCGCCGTACAGAAGGGCCGAAAGGCCGTATACAAATGACCCCTCGACCTGGGCCTCGATTTGCTGCGGGTTGACTGCATAGCCGGGATCGGTCGCGGCCACAATTCGGTGGATCTTCAATTGTCCCTGTTGGTCGACCGATATCTCTGCACAGGCGGCGACGTGCGCGGCGAAGGCCTTGCACACCGCGAGCCCGCGGTGGATACCGGCAGGTGCGGGCTGGTCCCAGCCGACTCTCTCGGCTACCGCGTCGAGCACGGCCCGAGACTTGGGATGGTTTTTCATCAGCTTGCGACGGAACGCGAGTGGGTCCTGACCGGCCGCATGTGCCAGTTCGTCGACGAAACACTCCAAGTAGATCGCATTCTGGTTGACGTTGACGCCACGCCAGAAGCCGGGCGGTATCGGCGGGTTGCGCATCGCATGATCGACCAGCAGATGGGGCACCGAGTAGCTGATCTCGTGATCACCGTCCGGCAGCAGGCCCTGGAACACAAAGGTATCCACGCCGTTTTTCATCCAGGCGGGGTTGACCGCTGCCAGGATCGACTGCCCGGAGATGCGCATGTGCAGTGCGGTCAGATTGCCCTGCTCGTCCAGCCCGCCGGTGAGTCGGCAACGGGTGATGGGGTGGTAATGACCATGCTGCATGTCCTCCTCGCGGGTCCACAGCAGCTTGACCGGTGTGCCGGGCAATTGCTTGGCGATCAGCACAGCCTGGGTGACGAAGTCATGGAAGGCACCTCGGCGACCGAACCCTCCGCCGAGGTGGATCTTGTGCACGTCGCACTGGTCGATAGCCAACCCGGATGCCTTTGCGGCCGCCTCCAGCGCGGCCTCGCCATTCTGCGTCGGACACCAGACGTCGCAGCGTTCCGGTGTCCACAGCGCCGTGGCATTCATCGGCTCCATCGTGGCGTGGTTCTGGTAGGGGTAGGCGTAGGTGGCCTCGACCACCCGGTCGGCTGCCTTCAATGCCGCCCTGGCATCGCCGCGCTGATTGCCGATAAAGGCCTCGCCCGCGGTCAGGCCCTCGTCCAGCATCGCGTTGATGGAGGCACTGCTGACCTCGGCGTTGGCACCTCGATCCCATTCGACTGGCAGGGCATCCAGTGCAGTCTTTGCCTGCCACCAGGTCTCGGCCACCACCGCCACCGCGTCGTCGCCCACCCTGACCACCGCGGTCACCCCGGGCATGCCTCTCACCTTGGCAGCATCGACATGCTTCACCCGACCACCGAAGGTCGGACAGGCACGAATGGCCGCATTGAGCATACCGGGCAGTGTCAGGTCGGCACCGAACACATGCTTGCCATTGAGCTTGTCTGCGGTGTCCAGGCGTTTGACCGGCTGGCCGATCAGCTTCCAATCACTGGGATCCTTGAGCGTGACCTGCTCGGGCGGGAACAATTCTGCCGCGGCAGACGCAACCTTGCCGTAGCTGGTGGTGCGGCCGCTGGGCAGGTGCGTGATGATGCTGTCGGCGACGGTGCATTCTGCGCGGGGAACACCCCAAGCCTCGGCCGCCGCCTCGACCAGCATCTCCCGCGCCACGGCGCCGCCCTTGCGCACGTAAGCATGGCTGCCTCGGATACCCTGGCTGCCACCGGTGGAAAAGCTGCCCCAGACCCGATCGCGCGCCCGATTCTGACCCGGTGTAGGGTACTCAGTTGTCACCCTGGACCAGTCGCACTCCAACTCTTCGGCAACCATCTGTGCCAACCCGGTAAGAGTGCCCTGCCCCATCTCGGAGCGTGCGATACGTATAACCACGGTTTCGTCGGGCTTCACAACGACCCAGGCATTGACTTCGGGTACCCCATCACGGGTAGCTTCAACCGGCTGCCTAGCGCTGGCTCCCGCCCCAAACGGCAAGTACATACCTAAAGAGAAGCCCGCGCCGAGCACGGCACCCCCGAAAACAAACTCCCTTCGCGAGACGTCGACGGTGTCCTTGCTCATTAGACCTTACTCCCCTGTCCTATGCGCGCCGCCAGGTGGATGCCCTGGCGCACCCGGTTGAAGGTGCCGCATCGGCAAATATTTGTGATGGAGGCGTCAATATCACTGTCGCTTGGCTGTGGCTTGCGCTTCAGCAGGGCAACCGCACTCATTATCATCCCCGGTTGACAATAGCCACACTGCGGGACATCGAGTTCCTGCCAGGCGCGCTGCACGGCATGGCTGTTATCGGCAGACAAGCCTTCGATGGTGGTGATTTGGTTGGCTTCAGAGAACGTGGATATCGGCGTGATGCACGCGCGCACCGGTAAATCATCGACTAGCACCGTGCACGCCCCGCAAATCCCTATCCCGCAACTGTACTTGGTGCCAGTCAGCCCCAGCTGCTCGCGTAGCGCCCACAGCAGCGGCGTCGTGTCGTCCACATCGACATTGATCGATTCACCATTGATTTTGAGTTTCATGATCTTCTCCTGTTTGGTGGGGCACCAGGAAGCTTAAGGGGGGCGATCTGTAAAGCTCCGATATCGGCATTCTGCCACTGCCTAACGACAGCTTGCCAAGGACGAAGTCATCGCCTGAGATATTTTTGAAACACTGAAAGAAATCCGTGAGCCGCCTTCTTGGGGACAATCTGATCACTAACACCTGGACGATCACGGTGGCGGAGAGGGAGGGATCACTCGGGCTGCGCCCTCGCCCTTCGGGTGGCCGTCGCTACGCGACGACGATCTGCACCGCCTTCGGCGGCTTGTCGAACCACCATTCTGATTACCTCAGGTTCGAACCCCAGATACTTTCCATGATTTCAATGTCTTACACAGGCCGCGTGTCTAAATCGCGGCTATGCGCCCCCACTGAAGGCGCCGGCCTGCAGCGCGAGTCTGATGCCGAATCCACCGAAGAGTCCAAGAAAGACAGCGGCCACTGTCTTGCCGATCGCGAAGTCCCAACCCAATGCGCCGGGGGTCACCAGCAGTGACGCCGGATCGACCAGCGGTGAGGACAGCCAGAAGGCCATGACCGCAGCGATCGACACGCCCAAAGCCAGTAGTCCGGCTATGAACGGGATCACCTGACAGGAGCAGAAGGCCGCCAGACCGCCAACCAGTGCGGCAAGCACGATCACGCGTCGCTCGCGGCCGGCGAGTGCGCGGGCGCTCAGGCCTTCCGCACCGGCCGGCCGTCATACAGGCGATCAGCAGTACCGCGACCAGGATGAAGGGTGTTGCGCCGGCGAGTTCGGTGCTGGCGATCTGCAGCAACTCATTAGAGACGCACCCGCTCAAATACCAGTACCAGCAGCACATAGAGACCTGTCCGGCCTGCGGCGGAGGAGCGATGAGGATCATCGCCTGCATCGAGGACCCCGACGTTATCGAGAGGATACTCGCCCACCTGGATGCGCAAAGAGCTGAGTCCGAAGCCACCCTGCGGCCACCGAGCCGGGCGTCACCGCAGCGCGGACTGTTCGACGAGACGGGGTTACCCCACCATGACCTTGTTTGGGCTGTGCCGTCAGCGGCGCCGCAACGGCGTCGCCTGTCCAGGAAACCGGCGGGAGGGGGCGAAGTGCGCCGGCGCGGCCGTCACCGGGGAGAATTCGAGGGCGTGACGCCGATCCACATGCCCGTTCGGCGAGCCGGCGCGGCCTGTCGACGGCAGGTGTCGACGCCGATCAGGCGAGACTCGCGTCGCGAGCCACCAAAACGGCGGTTTATAGCCCCTATACGTCACGCCCCGGTTATGAACCTCGACACACTCCCGACGGCGACTTCTATCCGCCGGTGCATCACCGGAGGGCCCGCGAGCATGGGTTTCGGCTCAAATGCCTTGGTCTGCGGGTTGAAATCATGCAACGCCAGCGGGACGATGCCCCAGTAATCTACGAAAGTCTGCGTGACCCAAAATGAAAGCACTCAAGCTGCTCCTGGTCTTTTCGCTGGTCGCGGTCGTCCTATTAGGCGGCCTGCTGGTTGCGCTCAGCCTGGTAGATATCGATCACTACAAAGGGCAGATCGAAAGTCAGGTATCGCGCGTGCTGGGCCGAGAATTCGTTATCGAGGGAGACTCGGAGCTCAGGGTCTCGCTGACACCCGGTCTGATACTCAGGGGTGTGCGGTTGCAGAATGCGGACTGGGGTTCCCGCGCGGACATGCTGTATGCCGAGGAGGCAGAGATCGAACTGGCGATACTGCCGCTGCTGTCGGGTCACTTCGATATCAAAAAACTGATCCTGCTAGAGCCGGATGTCCTGCTGGAGACCAACGAAGCCGGGCGAGGCAACTGGGAGTTCGGGGAGTCCGTCGAGGAGCCGGCGGCGGTGGCCGAACCCGCTGATGCGGAAGAGCCAGTAAGTATCGCCTTGACTCTTGTGAACGTCAAACAGGGGCGTTTCCGATTTAACGACGGTGTCACACAGCGAGCGCATGACCTGTCCATAGAGAACCTGGAGGTCAAGGCATCGGGCGATGACCAACTCGATTGGAACCTTGCGAGCTCGCTGGACAACGTCGCTGTTACTCTGAATGGCAGGAGTGACTCCCTTGAAACGCTGCTGCGTGATAGGCCATGGGCGGGTCGCTTCAAAGGCAATCTGGATAACATCAAGTTTTCGCTGGAGCAGAGCGTCGAGCGCCCGCTGGCGTGGATTGGGTTGAACCTGAAGGCGCAGATCGAGGCACCCGACCTCGACGCGTTGTCCAAGCTCACGGCACGCGAGTTGCCCCCGTTTGGACCGCTTGAGATCGCGGGCAAGGTCACGAGCGCAGGCGCGCTCTACAATGTCGAGGTGTCGGCCGTCGCAGGCGATGCCAAGCTGGCGCTAGCGGGCAGTCTGGCCCAGTCCCTGGATGGAAAGGGCCTGAACCTGGATGTGACCGCCGAGACGCCTCGCACCAAGTCGCTGACCGATCTGGCCGGGGCGGAGTTGCCGGAACTGGGGCCGGTCGCGATCGCCGGCAAGCTGACTGAGGCAGGCGAGTCTCTCAAGCTGGTGATGAATGCCAAAGCCGGAGACATCCAGATCGACGTCGACGGTCAATTGGCATCCACGCTGCAAACTCAGGGCATGGGCGGCCAGCTCAAGGTGACGGCACCATCGCTCGATGCCTTTTCGGCACTCGCTGGCACGGAACTGCCCTCCATGGCGCCGGTTGACCTGCAGGGCTCGCTGTCCGACGCGGGCCAGTTCTTCAAGGTACGGCTGAGCGGCACCCTCGGGAAGGTCGAGGTAAATGCCGATACCCAGGTTGCCCATAGTTTTGAGCTCAAGGGCTTGGGCGGCAACCTGTCGGTGGAGGCACCGAACCTGACCGACTTCTCGGCGCTCACCGACACCGAACTCCCGTCCTTGGCGCCGGTAAAGCTCGAAGGGTCGCTGAGCGATCTGGGCAAGTCATTCGAACTGGACCTCAGGGGCGAGGCCGGCGAATTCAGCGTAAGTGCCAAAGGCCAGATCGCCGAGTCGCTGGACGGCAAGGGCGTGGATGTCGATCTGTTCGCCAAGGCGCCGGATCTGGCCCTCGTGGGCGATCTGGCCGGCACGGCTTTACCGCCCGTCGGCCCCGTCGAGGTGAAGGCGAAGCTGATCGACGTGAGCGACGGCCACAAGCTCGAAGCTTTGGCGGCCAGGGTCGGCAAGAGTGACCTTTCCGGCTCGGCCGAGATCGGCCATCAGGCAAAGCCCATGCGCATCTTGGCCGATCTCAATAGCAAACTGCTGGACCTGGTGCCGTTCGAGGCCGCTGAAGGATCCGGCCAGGCAGCGCCGGCGGAAGGCGCTGATGCGACGCAGGAGGCCGAGGGCAAGCAGGCAGAGAGGGTGTTCTCCCC
>JASFVZ010000137.1:0-6090 GCA_050049565.1 Chromatiaceae bacterium
TTCACGGTGTCGCGTTGCGCGGGAGCCGGAACGACGGCCTCGATCCCGTGTTGCTGCCGCAGTGGCCCCCGGACGAAGGTGTCTTCCATGGTGTAGCGGGTCGCCAGCAGCAGCGGGCGCTTTACCCCGGCCAGTTGAAGGGACCGGGCGGTCGTGTCGACGATATGGATCAGTGGTACATCGACCGCGCTCGAGATCCGGTCAGCGACCTTGTGCATGGTGTTGGTGCACAGGAGCAACGCCTGCGCGCCGGCGCAGACCAGACCTTGCGCGGCTTCGGCCAGCCGGGTGCCGGCCGCGTGCCAGTCATTCGCGACCTGCATGGCCTCGATCTCGGCGAAGTCCACGGAGTGCACCAGCAGTTCCGCGGAGTGCAGACCGCCGAGCCGCTCACGGGTCAGCTGATTGAGTCGCCGGTAGTAGACCAGCGTGCTCTCCCAACTCATCCCACCGAGCAGACCGAGTCGTCTCATACCTCTCCCGGTTCAGCGACTCTCGACAGAGTCGATCATGGCCTGTCGTATCACGGGGTCAAGCGGAGGACCGGGCCGCGCAGCCGGCGACCAGAGCGCGGAACTGCCGGCGGTTGATCGAAACGACCGGCCGAGCCGAAGACCACTGCGCGCTGTCGCCGGACATCGCTTGACTGCCCACTCGCTGGCTTTTCATGTCAATCCACTTTCAGCACCCTGAGCAGCAGTTCGCGGTCCTCGGACCGGCGGGTGGACGCGTGGAGGCCGATCTCGTTGTCGGTGTCGCCGCCGCTGTCACCTATCGAACCGAGTGTCAGCCAGTCGCCGATCCGCCCCTGCAATACCGTCGAGGCCTGTTGCTGGGAGAACTCGTTGCTGAACTGAGGACGGACATCCTGCTGATAGATCTCGACGGTGACCTCGTCGCCATGGACCCTCGGCAGTGCGACGAACCCGGAATCCGCGTTGCGGTAGGCGACGTTGAAGCCCTGATAGACGCTGTTTCCGATGAACTGCTGATAGCCCTGATACACCGGCACCGCACGGCCGGACATGATCAGGGCCGGTCGCCCGTCGAGCGCCCGGACCCGGTAGGTGGCGTCGGCCTGGCCGCGCGTATGCAACTGCTGATAGCCGATCCGGGCGTCGGCGTCACGCGGGACGTCACCGATCCGCACATCATCGGTGCGAACGCCATAACCGAAGCGCCGGCTCTCGAGATCGAGCCGGCTGGCCTGACGAACCTCGATCAGCAGTCGCTGCGCCGGCCGGTCCAGCTCGGCGATCAGGGCCTTGGCGGCAGCAAGTTCCGCGGCTGTACCACGCAGGATCAGTTTGTCGTGGAAGGCGGATACGCTGCCGCCTTCGTTCAGGGTCGGTCGGATCGCGCCAACCAGGCTCGCAGCGGGTCGCGACATTATCTGAACCACCTCGCTCATCTGCTGCGCGTTCGCGACCCCGATTCCCAGCAACAGGAGCAGTGCGAGCATTCCTTTAACCATGTTCAGTCCCGATTTCACCTGACTTCAGTAGAAAGCTTAGCCGCTGCGCGCCCGGGCGGTGTAGCGCATCAGTCGGTGCGCTATCCCGGCGTCCATGAACACCGGTCCTTCGGCCCTGAAGCCATACCGTTCGTAGAAAGGGATCGCCGCGCATTGGGCGTGGAGGAATGGCTCGGACTGGCCACGTCCCGTGGCGACTGCGACCAGCTCGCGCAAGAGTGCGCTTCCGATGCCCTGTCCACGCCACGCTCGGATGACCGCCATGCGGCCGATATGTCCGTCTTCGAGCAGCCGCGCGGTGCCAACCGGGATCGCTTGATCGATCAGTGCCAGGAGATGCAGGGCGGTAAGGTCGTACGCGTCGTGCTCCAGTTCGCGCGGGACACCCTGCTCGTCGATGAACACCTGTTCCCGAATCGCCATCAGCGCTGCGGCATGCGTGTCCCAGTCCGTCAACAGGATCTGCATCGTCATTCAATCGGCACCGGTTTCCAGCCAGCCGCGATTCAACATGTCGAGCAGGACCGGCAGCGATCTGTCGAGATCGAGTGCCGCCAGCCTGGCAGAGGTCAGTCGCCGGTGCGCACAAACCGCCCGGATCAGTGGCAACTGGTCGATGACATGGCAGGCACTCTCACCGTTGCAGAACACGCAGACCCGGTCATCGCTGAGCCGATGCCACGCGAACCTTACCCACGGGTGGCGCACCAGGCATCCGCCTCCCGCCAGCCAGTCCGTCAGTTGTCTGGCCTCCCAGGCCGTCTCCGGCGCCTCGACCCGAAAATGGGCCTTTGGTTCGGTCAGCAGGGTCCCGAGCAGTTGGGCGAAGTCCTCGCGCGGGCTATCGGGCACCGCGTCTACGAGTGTCTGTGCCCGGTCGATGAGCGCGTCGTCGATCGTCCCGGGATCGGCCAGTGAACCGTCGGAATCATCGAGTGCGGAATCGCCGGCCAGGGTTGACCGGTATTGGAACCAGGCTGCGGCAAGCTCACGCTGACTGACGGTTCGAAAGCCGACTGAATAGGTCATGCAGTCGCCGACGGCCGTCCCCCAGTGGGCGACGCCGGGCGGCAGGTACAGCAGGTCGCCAGGATCGAGCAGCCAGTCATGCGCGGTATCGAAATCCGCCAGGATACGGAGATCCAGCCCGGGGATCAGCGCGTCCCGGCCGGGCCTGCCAAGCCGCCAGCGACGCCGGCCGCTGCCCTGGATAAGGAAGACATCGTAGGCGTCACGATGCGGACCGACCCCGCCCTGGTCGGTCGCGAAGCTGATCATGACGTCGTCGATGCGCCACCCGGGTAGAAAGTCGAAGAAGCCAAGCAGATCGCCCACGTCCGGTCGCAGCTTGTCGACATCCTGCACCAGCAGCGTCCAGTGTGATTCGGGCAGCGTGGCGAAGTCGCTCTCGTCGAAAGGTCCGTGTGCGAGCTGCCATTCCGCCGGTCCGTGCTGGATCACGAGACGGGATTCGACCTCGGGTTCGCAGGCCAGGCCGGCCAGTTCATCGGGCGATACGGGGAACAGCGCCGGGTCCATCGCCTCGCGGATCAGCAGTGGCTGTTTCTGCCAGTAATTGGCGATGAAGTGCGACGACTCCATATCCTTTAGCACACCCATGATCTCACCGTAGCTGCTATGTGGAGGGGAAAGAAAAGAGGGGGCTGCCCGCTCGGCAACGGACAGCCCCCAAGGGGAGTTCCGCGTCTTTAATGGTCGATCAGTCCGGATAGATGGCCAACCTTGGAGACGCATGCCAAGCCCAGGCAGGTGATCGCGGCAGGACTGTGGGCTGGCTCACAGCGCGCCGGTTCGATCGGCCGTCATGATCTCTCGCGATGCTGCAACAGGCCGCCGTCCGCGACCGACCAGCAGGGCGGACGTCAGGACCAACAGGGTGCCGGCCAGCGTCGCCCAGCCCAGCACCTCATCCCAGAAAAGCCAGCCGAGAACGGCGCCGAAGACCACGGAGAAGAAGGCGAAGGGCCCGAGTCGGGCGGCCGGCGCACAGGCCATGCCCCGAGTCAGCAGCAGCTGACCCGCTGTCGCAAACAGGCCAAGCACCAATAGCCAGAGCAGGCTGTCCTGTGCCGGCGTCTGCCACAGCCAGGTCAGCGGAATCAGCGAGATACCGGTACCGATGGCGGCGAAATAGAAGACGATGCGGGATGTCGGTTCGGTCGCGGACAGGCGCCTGACCGTCACCTTGGCGACCGCGGCCAATGCGCCGCCGAGCAGGGCGATGGCTGCCACCGGGGCGAGTGTCGAGAAATCGGGAACCAGGATGATGGCGACACCCAGAAAACCGATGCTCAACGCGGCCACAACGTGCCAGGTGAAGCGCTCCCCCAGCCAGGCCAGAGCGACGAGCGGCATGAACAGCGGTGCGGTCAGCTTCAGGAGCATCGCGTTGGCCAGCGGCATATGGGCAATCGCGTAGAAGAAGCAGTACATCGCGCCCAGTCCGGCAGCGCCACGCAGCAGATGCAGATGAGGAACCCGGGTGCGCAGCCGGCTCCAACCGGACCCGGCAGCGAGCGTGCCGATCAGTCCAAGGCCGACCAGATTGCGCGCGAACACCAACATGCCGTTGTTCATATCAGCCGACAGCAGACGAATGGTCGCACCCATGCAGGCAAACATCAGCTCGGCGGCGACGATGAAGAGGGCACCGGAAAGCAGGCGGTGTTGATCCATCAGGTCCGGTCAAAAAAGGGCGGAAAATTTCCTGTCGCGATGCCGAAGCAGGCGAATTGCGCAATATCAGGGATATTTTGCCGCTTTTGGCCACAAATTACCCATCCGGGGCTTGCAGTTCGATGATTTACTGGTTTAATGCGCGAGCAGAGTCAGGTCGATTGAGCTCGCTGGGGCAACAGGCGTTCGCTGATCTCTAGAATCAATGACTTTGAGAACTTTCCGCAACAAACGCTACAAGCTGGGGAGGAAATCCATGTTTGAATCCGCGGGGAAAAAGAAATTTGCGGCCGTACTCGCGCCTGTTGGGCTCGTATTCGGCCTCACGTCGGGGGTCGCCTATGCTGACAGCCCAGATCGGTTTGTGACGAGCGCCGGCGACGGCACGGGGGTCACGGTATCCGGTGAATGTCTGCGGACCATCGGTGGCACGGAACCGGAAAACTGCGTCGAGCCAGAGCCGATGATGGTCGACGGCGATGACGACTTGGATGGTGTTCCGAACAGCCGGGATGCCTGTCCTGCAACGCCGCGAGGCGCCAGGGTCGACAGCCGAGGCTGCCAGATCATCGACAGCGTCGTGATCAATGTCACCGCCGACCACTTCGCGTTCGACAGCGCCGAACTGAAGCCGAAGATGAAGGACGAGCTCGACACCGTCGTCGCACGCATCCAAGGCTCGAGGGGCAACGAGATGCTGCAGGTCGTCGGTCACACGGACTCGACCGGACCGGAAGCCTATAATCAGGGTCTTTCCGAGCGTCGGGCACAAGCCGCCGCTGACTACCTGGCCAGTCAGGGCATCGATGCGTCGATGATGACGGTCAAAGGGATGGGAGAAAGCGTCCCGGTTGCGGACAACGCGAGCCGTGAAGGCCGCGCGATGAACCGTCGGGTCGAGATCGTCACGCAGTAAGCGACGCAGCCGCGTCAATGAAGAACCGCGCCCTCGTGGCGCGGTTTTTTTATGCGTGATGATCTGTCCTTACAGCTCGCGCGCCTGCGTCGCCGCATTACCGGTGTATCCGGCCGGGGTCAACGCCTTGAGCTCCTCTTTCGCGGCCGCGGGAAGGTCCAGGCCGTCGATGAAGCGCGCCAGCCCGACCTGATCGATCCGCTGACCGCGGGTCAGCGCTTTCAGTTTCTCGTAGGGCTGCTCGATGCCGTAGCGGCGCATCACCGTCTGAATCGGTTCCGCCAGCACCTCCCAGTTATGATCGAGATCCCCCGCGATGCGCGCCTCGTCGACCGCCAGCTTGCCGATGCCGCGGAGTGTCGATTGCCAGGCGATGGTGGAGTAGGCGATGCCCACCCCCATGTTGCGCAATACCGTCGAGTCGGTCAGATCGCGCTGCCAGCGCGACACGGGCAGCTTGGCGGCCAGATGCCCGAGCACGGCATTCGCCAGGCCGAGGTTGCCTTCGGCATTCTCGAAATCGATCGGGTTGACCTTGTGCGGCATGGTCGACGAGCCAACCTCACCGGCGATGGCCCGCTGGCGGAAATAGCCAATTGCGATGTAGGCCCAGATGTCGCGGCAGAAATCGACCAGGATGGTGTTGAACCGAGCCAACGCGTCGAACAGCTCGGCCATGTAGTCATGCGGCTCGATCTGGGTCGTGTAGGGATTCCAGACCAGCCCCAGCGATTCGACCAAGCGCCGCGCGTGCGCGGGCCAGTCGATGTCGGGGTAGGTGACCAGATGGGCGTTGTAGTTTCCGACGGCGCCATTGATCTTGCCGAGCAGTTCGACCTGCGCGAGCGCCTCGCGTTGGCGCACCAGGCGCGCGACCACGTTCGCCATCTCCTTACCGAGCGTCGTCGGCGACGCGGGTTGGCCGTGGGTCCGCGACAACATCGGCAGGTCGGCATGCTCGTTGGCGAGGCTGCCGATCGCCTCGATCAGTCGATCCGCCAGC
>JASFVZ010000138.1:0-6076 GCA_050049565.1 Chromatiaceae bacterium
GTGTTTGAACGACGCCGTGAGGTCGCGCTGGATATTGTCCGGTACCTTTTCATAACCGGCCATCTCGAGCGTGAAGGTGGCGCTTCCGCCGGTCATCGCCTTCAGGCGCTCCGGGTAATCGTCCAATTCGGCCAGGGGCGCCTGACCCATCACGACGATCCGGCCCAACGGCAGCGACCGGGTGCCGAGTACCTTGCCGCGACGGCCCGCGAGGTCGCCGGTCACGCTGCCCATCGCATCCTGCGGCACCTGCACCTCCAGGTTGACGACCGGCTCCATGACCACCGGTCTGGCCTCCTGGACGGCGGCAAGCAGCGCGCGGTGGCCCGCCGCAACGAATGCCACTTCCTTCGAATCGACCGGATGATGCTTGCCGTCGGTCACCACGACCTTGACGTCGACCACCGGGAACCCGGCAATCGCGCCGGTCGCCATGGCGTCGCGAACCCCCTTTTCGACCGCCGGGATGAAGGTCGCCGGGATCGCACCACCGACCACCGCCGAGCTGAAGTGGAATCCCTCGCCGCGCGGCAGCGGTTCGACATCCAGCATCACCTCGCCGAACTGTCCGGCGCCACCGGTCTGCTTCTTGTGGCGGTAGTGGCCGCTGGCCTTGCGGGTGATAGTCTCGCGATAGGCCACGCTGGGTTTGCTGGTTTCGACCTCGACCTTGTAGTGCCGGGCCAGCAACTCGATCGCCGTGCGCAGATGCAGGTCCGAGAGCCCGCGCAGCACGGTCTCTCTGGTGGTCTGGTTGGCCTCGAGCGCCAGACAGGGGTCCTCCTCGAGCAACTTGCGCAACGCATCGGACAGGCGCTGCTCGTCCTTGGTCTGCTTGACCTGTATCGCGAGACCTGCGACCGGCTCCGGGTAGCGCGATGGCTGCAGATGCAGGTAATCCTCGTCGTGTGAGTCATGCAGGATCGCGTCCGGATGGATGTCGTCGATCTTGGCCACGGCCCGGATGTCACCGGGTATGCCGCGCTCGACCGGCGGATGCTCCTTGCCGAACAGGGTGAACAGGTGGCCGGCCTTGAACGGTTTGCGCCCGTCACCGATGTACAGCTGGCTGTCCTTGGTGATCGTGCCCTGGTGGACCCGGAACAGCGCGAGCTTGCCGACGAAGGGATCGAAGGAGACCTTGAAGACGTGCGCGACGACATGCCGATCCGGGTCGGGCGCGACGTCGTAGGCCTTTGCGTCTTCACCCTCGCCGATCAGGCACTCGGGCGGATTGCCCTCGGTCGGGTTCGGGGCCAGCTTGACGATCACGTCGAGCAGTTCCTTGATTCCGGCACCGGTCTGCGCCGACGTGAAGCACACGGGAATCAGGTGTCCCTCGCGCAACGCCTGCTCGAACGGCGCATGCAGTTGCTCGGGTTCCAGTTCTTCGCCCTGCTCCAGGTAGAGGGTCATCAGATCCTCGTTGACCTCGACGACCTGATCGATCAGCGCCTGGTGGATATCGGAAACACTGGAGAAGTCGCTGTCACCGGATGGATTGAAGAAGCAGTCGACGACCCGCGACGCATTGTCGGCCGGCAGGTTCAACGGCAGGCACTCCTTGCCGAAGGTCTGCTGGATCTCCTCCAGCAGGGTCGGCAAGTCCACGTCCTCGGCATCGATTCCATTGACGATGATCAGCCGACACAGGCCGCGCTCGGCGGCCCGTCGCATGACCCGCGTGCTGACCGACTCGATGCCGTTGCGCGCGCTGATCACCACGGCCGCTGTCTCGACCGCGGGCAGGACAGCCACCGCGCGGCCCAGGAAATCCGGCGCACCGGGCGTGTCGATCAGGTTGATGTGGCAGGCGTGCCAGTCGAATGAGACGAGCGCCGTATCCAGCGAATGCCCCTTCTCCACCTCGAGCGGATCGAAATCGCAGACCGTGTTCCCACTGGCGACGTCGCCGGGCGCGGGCAATCGACCGGCTGCGGCGAGCAGCGCTTCGATCAGGCTGGTCTTGCCGGCAGCGGCGTGCCCGACCAATGCTAGGTTGCGAATATCGGCGGTGGTATAGGCCATCGATCAGAATCTCCCCTTCAAAAAACGAGATCGCTTGCGTGACGCGCTGTCGGCCACGGTCTTTCTCGCAGGATAACGATACGCGTTGCGGCGCGGGCTGCGCCGGGTCAAGGCAATCCGGGTTTGACCGCGCGTTCCCGACATCAGCAACGGTCGAACGAGAAGCTGATGACCGAGTCCAGATTGGCGCGTCCGAGGCTGAGCATCAACAGGCGATCCAGTCCGACCGCCACGCCGACGCAATCCGGCAACCCGGCCTGCAGGGCGCCGAGCAGCGCCTGGTCGACCGCTACCGGTTGCCTGCCGGCGCTGCGGCGTGCCCGGTTGTCCGCCGCGAAGCGCGCCGCCTGCTCGTCGGGATCACCGAGTTCCCGACTGCCATTGGCCAGTTCGACACCCTGATGAAAGATCTCGAAGCGCGCCGCGGTGCGACCATCCGGGTTGTGCCGGGCCAGCGCCGCCTGGCTGGCTGGAAACTCGACCACGACGTCCAGCTGATCGCCGCCGAGCCGGGGCTGAATCACGTGACTCATCAAGAGGTCCAACCAGCCGTCGATGTCGAGATCGAGCCGCTCGGCACCGGACACGCCGCGCGCGATTGCTGTTGTGCGTAGCGCATCCGGCGTCGCGGCGAACACGTCGACATCGAGAAACTGTTGGAACAGATCCGCGTAGCGGTGGGTAGCCGCGGCCAACTGCCCGCGCGACAACACCAGGCGGATCAGCTGGAGCGTCTCCTCGATCAGCACGCCCAGATCCAGTCCGGGCCGATACCACTCGAGGATCGTGAACTCCGGGTTGTGCAGGCGCCCTGCCTCGCCATCGCGGAATGCCTTGCAGACCTGGTAGATCGGGCCGCTGCCATCGGCCAGCAACCGTTTCATCGCAAACTCGGGCGAGGTCTGCAGGTACAGCGTGGTGCCGGTCGCCGCACCTGGGCCGATGTAGTGCGCCCGGACGGGTTCGAGTTGCGGATCGGTGCCCGCCGACCGGCCGGCAAGCGGTGTCTCGACCTCGAGCACGTCGAGTTCGGCGAAGAACGCGCGGACCCGCGCCAGCATCATCGCGCGCGCGGTGAGTGCCGCCCGGTCGGCACCAGGTCGCCAATCCGCGGCGGACAAGCCGCTACTCGTCCTTGACCCGGCTGACGTAAGCGCCGGTGCGGGTGTCGACCTTGATCTTCTCGCCGGTCTGGACGAACAGCGGCACGCGCACCACGGCCCCGGTCTCGAGCGTCGCCGGCTTGCCGCCGCCACCCGAGGTATCCCCTTTCAATCCCGGATCGGTCTCGGTGATCTCGAGCACCACGAAGTTCGGGGCCTCTACGGCGATCGGCGAGCCGTTCCAGAGGGTCACCAGGCAGATGTCCTGGTCCTTGATCCACTTCGCAGCCTCGGACACGGCGTTTTGATCGGCCTGGTATTGCTCGAAGCTCTCGGCGTCCATGAAGTGCCAGAATTCGCCGTCGTTGTAGAGGTACTGCAGGTCGCGGTCGATCACGTCGGCGGCCTCGACCGACTCGCCCGACCTGAAGGTCTTTTCGAGCACGCGCCCGGTCTTCAGGTTGCGCAGCTTGACCCGGTTGAACGCCTGGCCTTTGCCGGGCTTGACGAATTCGTTTTCAATGATCGTGCAGGGATCGCCGTCGAGCAGCAGCTTCAGACCACCGCGAAACTCGTTGGTGTTGTACGTCGCCATCCGATTCTCTTAATTAGCCTGGGATCAGCAAGGGGCGCAATGATAACAACTTCACCGATCGGCTTGGCCAGCGATGACTGGCAGCGCGAACTGGCAGAGGCCTGGCGGTCACCCGCTGCACTGCTCGAGCACCTGGGCCTGTCCGGACACCCGATCGCCAGGCAGGTCGCCGATGACCCGGGGTTTCCGCTGCGCGTCCCCGACTATTTCGTCGGCCTGATGCGTCATGGCGATCCGGCCGACCCGCTGCTGGCGCAGGTGCTGAGTCGCGCCGTGGAGGCGGTTCCGGCCGACGGTTTCACGGCCGACCCGGTCGGTGACGGCGCCGCGTCGCGGGCGCCCGGTCTGTTGCAGAAGTACCGAGGTCGGGCCTTGTTGATCACCACGGGTGCCTGCGCGGTGCACTGTCGCTACTGCTTCCGACGGCACTTTCCCTACCAGACCGACGCAGCCCGGGGCGATTGGGCGGACCTCGCCGAGCAGTTGCGCAGCCTCGATGTCGCGGAACTGATTCTGAGCGGCGGCGACCCCCTGACGCTGGCCGACAGCCGGCTGCACCGGCTGATCGAACAGGTCCACCGGGGGGCGGGCCTGCGTCGACTGCGCATCCACACCCGGCTGCCCGTGGTCCTGCCGAGCCGGATCACCCGGGCCCTGCTGGCGCCGTTTTCCCGACTATCGATGCGCTGCGTCTGGGTGATCCATGCCAACCACCCCAACGAAGTCACGCCCGAATTGGGTGAGGCGGCGGCGCGCCTGCGCGACAGCGGCGGCACGGTGCTGAATCAGGCGGTGCTGCTCAAGTCTGTGAACGATGATGCCGATACCCTTGAGACGCTCAGCGAAGCGCTGTTTGGGGTCGGCGTGCTGCCCTACTATCTGCACCTGCTCGACCCGGTCGCCGGCGCGGCCCATTTCGATGTGCCCGTCGGACGAGCCCGGGGCCTGTTGCGGGAACTTCGGGCGCGTTTGCCGGGTTACCTGGTGCCAAGGCTGGTCCAGGAGGTGGCCGGCGCGGATGCCAAGCGGCCGATCGACGTGGCCTGAGCGATCCGCGCTGCCCTGCAGGGCGCGGACCGACCCGATAGAATGCGCGGGCGGAGCGGGCGTTACTGCAGGCGGACTGTACGACACGAACTGGCGGCGACCTTGACAGAGCACACCGACAACGCGAGCAACAAACCGGCTGGCAAGCCCGATCCCGGCAAGTCGGCGCGGCCACTGCTGGGCCTGCAGATCCCGCGCCAGGCGGCGCCGACAGCGAACAACATCCTGCTCAACCCGAAAGAGACCGAACACTGGTTCGAGGCCCTGCCGATGGCGAACATCGGCGAGACCGCAAGGCAGGTCTACAGCACGCTGGTCGAATTCAACAGGACCGAGATCCCCGACCTGCTCCGGGCCAGGACGGTCGAGAAGTTCCGTCCACCGGTCGAGTACATCGTCACCAACCTGCAGAAGCATTATGTCGAGGTCGGCCTGCCGCTGTCACGCAAGGGTATGAAGACCGCGGCGCTCGCGCGCGAACTGCAGGCCGAGCTGGCGATCGCGTACAAGATCATCGTCGAGCGCATCATCAGCGGCGACAGCGGTCAGTTCGACCGCCGCCTGCTGGTCGTCGCCCTGCACCGTGCTCTGTACTATCTCGGCCAGACCCTGCTGCAGAACGCGCTGGTCTATATCACCTGGCCGGAGGGTATCTGGCGCGAGATCAATGCGATCTACGCCTATGCGTCGCAGAACCGGATCCACCAGGTGCCGGTCAAGACCGACGACACACGCTCGGGCGGCCCGAACACCAGCATCGAGGACCTGTTCAAAGGCCTGATGCTGTTCGCCAGTGCCACGCCGCATCGGCTCAGACAGGCACATGCCCGGCTGCTGTTCAGCCGCTTGGAGGAATGGTCGAACCACACCACCATCCTGACGGACGACGACGGCGGCACCAGCCTGGGCCGCTTCAACGTCGATCTCTGGACGGATTCACCGCCGATGCACAACTCGCTACGCACGCCACTACCGGGCAAACGCATGGCGATCCTCGATGTGCGGGAACTGCTGAAGAAACTGCGCAGCGAATTCGAGAAAGCGCCCTGGGACAGCCGGCATGCGCTGCAGTCCGGGCGGCAGGAGATCACACGACCGCTGCTCCGGCTGCTGATCATGGCCTGGAGCAGGCCGCCGGACCGGCGCTATGTACGCACCAAGCTGAATTTCGATCTGAACGTCGTCGCCGGCCTGCATGCGATCTACGCCAATCTGCGCACCGGCGATGACACGCCCTACCCGACTACGTCCGCCGAATTGTTCACGCTCGAGGACCAGGATGCCGGCGCCCAGGCACGGGCGA
>JASFVZ010000140.1:0-6018 GCA_050049565.1 Chromatiaceae bacterium
GATCGACCACAGAAGGTGACTAAGGCTTTCTGGTCGGGGGTGTGTTTCACGAGGGCCGGGGCATCCGTGGCCACCAGCTGCCCAATCGGGCCGCGCCTATTCTTCTGCTTGACGGGTGCCGCCTTTCCCTACTTTAAAGAACTCCGCAAAATCAACGGGGAACGGAAACACCACCGTTGCGCTGGGCGTGTTGCCAACCTCGGTCAGGGTCTGCAAGTAACGAAGCTGGAGGCTGGCTGGGCTCTGTTTTAGCACGTCGGCCGCCGCACGAAGCTTCTCCGAGGCCTGCAGCTCGCCCTCGGCATGGATTACCTTGGCTCGGCGTTCGCGCTCGGCCTCGGCCTGCTTGGCAATCGCGCGTATCATCGATTCGTCCAGATCGACGTGTTTGATCTCTACGTTGGATACCTTAATCCCCCAGGCATCGGTCTGCTTGTCGAGTATCTCCTGAATATCGCGATTCAGCTGTTCGCGGCTGGTCAGCATTTCGTCAAGCTCGTGCGCGCCGAGGACAGAGCGTAGCGTCGTCTGCGCCAATTGACTGGTCGCCGCGTGGAAATCCTCGACCTGGATGATTGCCCGTTCCGGATCAACCACGCGAAAGTACACCACCGCATTGACCTTTACAGAGACGTTGTCGCGCGAAATCACATCCTGTGTCGGCACGTCCATGACCACGGTGCGCAGATCTACCCGTACCATTTGCTGGACGATTGGGATCACGATAATCAGTCCGGGACCCTTGACTCGCTGGAAACGGCCGAGGAAGAACACCACACCGCGCTCGTATTCGCGCAACACCTTCAGCGCTGCGAACAGCAGTCCGAAGATAAACAGGATGACGGTTAGGGGTACGGCTGTTTCAGGACTAAGCATCACTGGCCTCCTCAATTTTCAGAGTCAAACCGTCTATGGCGACGACGCGCACGCGCTGGCCCTTGCGCACCGGGCGCTCGCTCTGCGCTGTCCAGCTTTCGCTGTGCACGCGGATGCGACCGCGGCGATCGAAGTCTTCGAGTGCCTCGCCATAGGCACCGACCATCTCCTCGGACCCACTGACGATCGGCTTGTGGCGATTTTTCACCGCAAACCCGATCATCCCAATGAACAGCGCCGCGCTCAGCACAACGAACGTGATAACGACCGGTAGCGCGACACCGATCTCACCGGCATCCTCTCGGAACAGCATCACCGAGCCGGCAGTGAAGGCAATCACGCCACCAATACCGAGCGCGCCGAAGCTGGGTATGAAGGCCTCCAGCACCATGAAGCCGATGCCCAGTAGCAGTAACGCCAGGCCGGCAAAATTCACCGGCAGCGCCTGGAACGCATAGAGAGCGAGGACCAGCGCGATCGCGCCGCTGACACCGGGAACCATCGCGCCGGGATTCGCCAATTCGTAGATCAAGCCATAGATGCCGATCAACAACAGCACGTACGCTATGTTGGGGTTAGTGACGATCGCCAGCAGACGGGTACGCCAACTCGGCTCCAGCATCTCGGCCCCAAGCCCGGTCGTATCCAACTCGATCATGCTGCCGAGAACCTCGACGCTGCGGCCGTTCAACTGGTTGAGCAGGTCGGCGACATCGTCGGCAATCAGGTCGATTACGTCCTGCGCGCGCGCCTCCTCGGCCGTCAGATTATCCGCGGCGAGCACCGCCTGCTCGGCCCAGTCGGCGTTACGGCCTCGCAATGTCGCGAGACCCCGGAGATAGGCGGCGGCATCGTTGATGAGCTTACGCTCTTGGGCATCGGAGGGTGCCGTAGGCGTGGTGTCCTGCGCCTCGTCGGTCGCTGTTGCCGACGCTGCCTCGTCGTCGTTGCCATCAGGCTCATCGCCAGGCGCGTCCCGGGTTCGCGACGGCACCTTGGGCAGCCCGCCAATCCGCACCGGGGTTGCCGAACCGAGCGTAGTGGCCGGCGCCATCGCCGCGATGTGACAGGCCTGCAGGATGTAGGTGCCGGCACTGGCCGCACGCGCGCCGCTCGGCCCGACATAGCCAACCACCGGCACCGCCGAGGCGAGAATCTCCTTGACGATGTCGCGCATGGCCGCGTCGAGCCCGCCCGGTGTGTCGAGCCGCAGGACCACCAGGGGCGCCTGCTGTTCGCGTGCTCGAGCGAATCCGGTACGGATATAGTCCGCGGTCGCAGGACCTATCGATCCGTCGATATCGAGCACCAGCGCCTGGCGCGCTTCGGCCTGTGCCGACATGCCGGGCAACACCAGCGCTAGCAGCAGGATCGGGAAGATGTTGAATAGAAGAGGAATTCGCCCCGTCAACAGCGCTTTATAGTGATCCTCTATACCGTTTTGGCGCATACGTAACGCCTCCAGCCAATGCGGATCGCACGTTTCACAGATCAGGCTACGCTCGGTGTCGCCCGTTCGCAATCGCCGAGAGCCTTTAGATCAACGCACCCGTGGTCGGTCGATCAGACAATGGTCGATTCTTCGGCATGGTCGCCGTCATAGCCGCTTGTTCTGTCGGCCCTGCTGGCGTTTTTCGGCCAATTCTGGACATAAGCACCTGCCAAGCAGTTATC
Source organism: Chromatiaceae bacterium (assembly GCA_050049565.1). Taxonomy (GTDB): domain Bacteria; phylum Pseudomonadota; class Gammaproteobacteria; order Chromatiales; family Chromatiaceae; genus Thiosocius. The sequence goes on from JASFVZ010000140.1 coordinate 2,551, forward strand.
CAATTGGGTCCGGCGCACCGAAAGACGAACTCTTTGTCGCGCCTGCGTAGAGTGGTCCTCGGTTGATTCGTAGGATCGCCGCCCCGTCCGGTGTCGCAATTTCGTCTGAAAAACCGGTTTAGGATTTCGGAGCAGGATGCAGAGGGCGATAGGAGCAGCAGCCATGATTCAGATGATCAGCGCAACCAACGATCGGGCTGAGAAGATCGCACCGCCTTCTATTCTCACAGCGGGCGCATAGCCATTTCGTCGACTGTTTGGGCCTATTCGGCGGTCCTCGCAGGGACAGGCTTTCTCTACACACGGCATCACGTCGGTGAACCGGCGCTTATACCCACACCGTCGGGAGCAGTGCTGGGCGAAGCATGTCCGCCGGTTGGGCGTACTGGGGAAGCTAAACGGCTTGTTCGCCGCGAGGTTTGACCTTTGCTTCGCTTATATGCTGGTTTTGAAGCTCTTTAAGCTCCTTTATTGGGAAGCTCAAGAGCTTCTTGTTTATCCCTTTTCGATGTGAATATTTCTCGCTTATGATTTTTGCGGGACCATTGAATACTTCGTCATACGTTCCGTCTTGATTCAACTTGAGGCCAAGATACAGCCCCTGCTCGCCCTTGAAGGTCAGTTTGTTCTTGAACGTGGCTTTGATTTGCACACACGTACCATCTGGAGTGGTTCCTTCATGCTTTGCGCTTGAGTCTTTATCGAGCTCAAGTTCGTAGTCTCTTTCGGCAATCACCTCACCGAGGTCACCAACGAGCCTTCCATCAATGGTGAAACTACGCCTATTTGAGTAACCTTCTTTCAGCAATTCTATGCCAAGAAAGATTGCGTCGAGTGCGGCCTTTGTTGTTTTCTTCTTAGTCATTGGCATCGCGATTCCCGCCTTGCTAATGGTTATTTGAAGTGTCCAACAACGAGAAGGTACATGAATATCAGGGCATTTGTCAGAGCAGACGAAATTGCGGCTCCGTGTAGCTGTAACCTGCCTGACGCACCGCACAAATCATGAAGCCGCCCTCAAAGGCGGCTTCTTCGTCTCTATCCCGCCATAAGCGAAAGTCCGTTTTCTGAACCTGCTGGATGTGAGATCGACAAGAGGCGGACCTCACGCGACGATAGTTAGGCGTTGCCCGAAAGCGGACAGCGAATTATTGCGACGGCCTGTCCAACAGTCCCTCGACATGGATTCACCAGAGATATACAGCCAACCGGATTAACGCTTTCTGAAACCCAGTGGCCCTGGGACGATATGCGATGTGGCGGCGAGGAGTGAGCGCAAGAAGAGCCGGACCCCACTGAATGGACAGTCAATGGACGACGGCAACTGCTTCCTCCAAGATGAGCAATGCGCTCTGGAGAGACCTCATCAGACGGAGAAGATGTAACCATTCCCCCAAGTTCAAGGCCAACGTCGCCCTGGCGGCAATTTCAGGGAGATCTGCCGACATGTCGGCTCTGGTCTCTGCGTTGTAGAAAGCCAGCACCCCTGTGTTTACTCTCCAGACCCGTGCTGCGGCATAAGAGGTGAGTGATTTGGACAGTGCAACACGAAGCTGGGTGCATGAGGCAATCAGCCGTATCGAGGCTGATTTTCAGCGCTCTGCCGATACACACCTGGTCGCACTCAACCTGCCCGCCTCGGAGCGGGTGAGACTCTACCTGAAGGATGAGTCGACCCATCCCACGGGCAGCCTCAAGCATCGGCTGGCCCGGTCACTCTTTCTGTACGGGCTGTGTAACGGCTGGATCCACCGGGATACGGTGATTGTGGAGGCCTCGTCCGGCAGCACGGCGGTCTCCGAGGCCTACTTCGCACGTCTGCTTGGATTGCGCTTCATCGCCGTGATGCCAAAAGGCACCTCGCAGACGAAGATCGATCAGATTGCCTTCTACGGCGGCGAGTCACACCTGGTGACCGGCGGTGATATCTACGCAGAGTCGAAACGCCTGGCCAGTGAATTGAAAGGGCACTACATGGATCAATTCACTTATGCCGAACGGGCGACGGACTGGCACGGCAACAACAATATCGCAGAATCCATCTTCGACCAGATGGCGCGCGAGCCCAACCCGGTGCCGGACTGGATTGTTGTGACGGCGGGCACGGGCGGCACGTCTGCCACCATCGGCCGTTACATCCACTACAAGTGCTTCGATACCCGATTGTGTGTTGCCGATCCGGAGAATTCCGTGTTCTACGACGCCTACCAGGATGGTGACCGGACACTGACCATTGACGGCATGTCACGCATCGAGGGAATCGGCCGGCCGAAGGTGGAGCCCAGCTTTATTCCCTCGGTCATCGACCGCATGATCAGGGTGCCGGACGCCGCCTCAATTGCCGCCATTCAGCTGTTGGAGCGTCTGCTGAACCGTCGTTGCGGCGGTTCCACCGGGACCAATCTCTATGCGGCCTTTCAGATCATGTCGGAGCTCAATACGCGGGGGCGGGTCGGCAGCTTGGTGACGCTGCTTTGTGACTCCGGAGAGCGCTACCTGGATACCTACTACAACGCTGACTGGATCGCCTCCCAGGGGCTCGATCCGACACCCTATGCCAAGCAGCTGGATGCATTCTGCGAGACCGGAGTAATGCCGAGTCCTTGAATGATCAACTGGTGCCTGTGGGATTCAGTTGAGTGGTCGTCGCCCGAAAGAGCCCCCAGGAAAAGGTTGGCGCTTTGTTGCTGCCCGCCTAGTGGGCTGCGCTTCTGGCCGAACCTTTTCCTGGACCGCTGACTCAATCCACCGGAGCACCAACATGTCCGCTCATGATCTGGTACCGGTCACACCCCCAGGTTTAGAGGCATGACGGGTTGGTGTTGGTTGCTGATCCATGCCCGAGCATTGCGCTCAGGCTTTGGTCTTTGCCAGCCTCCTCGGCTGAATGCGGCCACAACCGGCCCTTGGCTGGCGGAGCGATTCTGAGAACAACCGGACGAGGCCAAGTCGGAAAAATAACGAAGACTGCGGTATGGACCCAAATCTTGAACCTGGACGGTCTAGCATTAGGACTGAGCAGCGTATCAGGTGTTTCTTAACTGCAGAGACAGCACAACAACGCTGGCATTCATTCCCTGACGAGTATTCCGGTTAGGTTCAGCGAAATACCGGGTCCATACCGCAGCCTCCGCTTTGACTAGGTTATCGACCGAACCCACAGAATCTTCAATCTCGTTTGGCAAACAATCCCGGCCATAACCGGTCCTAACTACCGCACCCTCTCCAGCTGTCATGATGCTCTGCGGCGATGAGACCGCGAACGGGTGTGGCCCCGGCCATGAACAGACGGTCCCTGTTTGGACAGATCTCGCATCAGGAGAGAGTCGTATAGATTAAGCTTGGAGGACATACCGTCCAGGTGCGTCTTCCAATGGGGGGTATCCTGCCGTTGGTGCCCCGATGCTCGGTGGATCGCTGAGTCCACTCGAGTGTGCACTGAGCCAACCTTGCCATGCCGGCCACCAG
>JASFVZ010000011.1:0-12264 GCA_050049565.1 Chromatiaceae bacterium
CGGTCGAGTGGCTGTGTCCCGAGAACGCGGCAGACCACTGGGACGTCGTCGAAGGCCAGGGCTCCCTGTTCCACCCCTCGTTCGCGGGCGTCACAACGGGATTGATCCATGGCGCCCAGCCTGATGCGATGGTCCTGTGCCACGAGCCGACGCGGACTCACATGCGCGGCCTGCCGCATTTTCCGATCCCTGACCTGAAGGCGTGCATCGATGCCAATCTGCGTGTCGGTACTCTGACCAATCCGAACGTGCGATTCGTCGGTGTGGCGGTGAATACATCGAAGCTGGGTGAGCGAGAGGCGGCTGAATACCTCCAAGAGACCGAGCAGGCGCTGGGTCTCGTGACGGTCGATCCCCTGCGGCATGGCGTTGCGCGAATCGTCGATCAGCTCACCTGATGACCGAACTTGTCGTGCGCGCCGAGTCCTGGCCGATCCGCGGCCGTTTCGCGATTTCACGCGGCGCGAAGACCACAGCGGACGTGGTGCTGGTCGAACTGAAGTCCGGCGCTTTCAGAGGTCGTGGTGAATGTGTTCCCTATGCCCGTTACGGTGAATCCTGCGGCTCGGTGATCGAGCAGATCGAATCACTGCGGCCGGCCATCCAACGGGGAATGGACCGCGCACAACTGCAACAGGCGCTGCTGCCGGGTGCCGCGCGCAACGCGCTGGATTGCGCATTCTGGGACCTGCAGGCGAAGACATCGGGGCAACGGGTATGGCAGCTGCTGGGATTGCCTGCCCCAGGACCGATGACGACCGTCTACACCCTGTCCCTGGACAGCCCCGCGAACATGCACCGTGCGGCACGGGAGCAGGCGCACCGGCCGTTGTTGAAGCTCAAGCTGGCCGGTGAAGGTGATATCGATCGCGTGTGCAGTGTCCGGGAGGGCGCGCCGGAAGCGCGGCTGGTGGTCGATGCCAACGAGGGATGGGATGTCGACACCTACCGAACGATGGTCCCCGAGCTGCTGCAACTGGGTGTGGAGATGATCGAGCAGCCATTACCCGCGGCCGAAGATGGGGCCCTGCAGTCCCTGCCCAGGCCCATACCGATCTGCGCCGACGAGTCCTGCCACGACAGCGGATCGCTGCGCGCCTTGGTCGACCGCTATGACATGATCAACATCAAGCTGGACAAGGCCGGTGGATTGACCGAGGCGTTACAGCTGCGCGACTCAGCGCAAGCCCAGGGTATGCAGGTGATGGTTGGTTGTATGCTGGCAACCTCCCTGGCGATGGCACCGGCCATGCTGCCGGCGCAAGGCGCCGCCATCGTCGATCTCGATGGCCCGCTGCTGCTGGAACGTGACCGTCAGCCGGGACTGAGGTTTGACGATAGCCGGGTTCATCCGCCGCGGCCCGAGCTGTGGGGTTGATCGCCAACACCCATCACGAACGAAAGCGCGCGAGACGTCCGCCTGAGACGCGGCGTTACGGAGGAGATCAATGAGCCGCATTGTCTATGTGAATGGTGCCTATCTGCCCGAGGAAGAGGCCAAGATCTCAGTGTTCGACCGCGGCTTCCTGTTCGCCGATGGGGTCTATGAGGTGACTTCGGTTCTGCGCGGGAACCTGATCGACAACCCCGGCCACCTCGCACGCCTGCACCGTTCGCTCGGTGAGCTGGATATGGCCGCGCCCGCGCATGACGACGAGATCGAGCAGATACAGAAGGCGTTGGTCGAGAAGAACCAGATCGATGAAGGGCTGGTCTATCTGCAGGTGACGCGCGGTGCCGCCGACCGAGATTTCGCCTATCCGATGGGCGTAGCGCCCTCGTTGGTGATGTTCACCCAACAGAAGAAGCTGGTGGCCAACCCGCAGGCCGACACCGGTATCTCGGTGATCGCGGTCGACGATATTCGGTGGAAGCGTCGGGACATCAAGACCGTCGGTCTGCTTGCGCCCAGCATGGCCAAGATGCAGGCCAAGGCAGCGGGGGCCGACGATGCATGGATGGTTGAAGACGGCTACGTGACCGAGGGCAGCTCCAATAATGCGTTCATCGTCAACGCCGAAGGCACTCTGGTAACGCGCCAGCTCGGCAACGAGATCCTTGCCGGCATCACGCGTAAAGCGGTGTTGAGGCTCGCTGAGGAGCAGCAGCTGGCGCTGGAACAGCGACCGTTCAGCATCGAGGAGGCCGGGAGTGCGAGGGAGGCTTTCATCACCTCGGCGACGACCTTTGTCATGCCGGTCGTTTCGCTGAATGGCCAACCGGTCGGTGACGGCAGGCCGGGTGCGGTGACTCGACGTCTGCGCAAGCTCTATATCGAGACCGCCATCCGCGCTTAGCCCACATGTTGCGGTGCGCCGTGCAAAGGCGCGTTCTCTCAGTGGGCGAGATCCCCACCCGGCAACCTTCGCTCCAGCCGGTAGCAGTCGGGGCGGCTGTGGAGGTAACGCAGCAGTCGAAGCCCTCGATGTAAAGGAGCAGTGTAGTGGTTCGACGAGCAGGCAGGCCGAACCAGTAGTGAACGCTGAGCAGGCCTCGAAAAGGGCAACGCGGAAGCCGACCCGCGTGCAATACGGGCAAGGCCGCGGTCACTGGGGAAGTGAGCGATGGATGCACCCAGTGGTTACGCCGAGGATGCGGCCTGCCGTCATGCGAACCTGTTGGACAGTGCTGCGCAGGCCGGGGAGTTTGTCGCCTCGCATGTCCGCGCCGCGACCCGGTTGGCTCGTCCGCCCGACGTGGGGCGCTCGGCTGCAGGATTCCGTGTCGCCAGGTCTCTCTGACTTGAAGCGGTGGCACCAAGTCGCTTTGGTTTCTGAGTGTTGGCCCATCATCATCAAAGAGCGCGGCGCTCAAAGGTCGACATCCAGCGTCTTCTGTATCACGTCGCGCCGCTCGCCAGCCGCGCTAGGTCCCCGCTGGTTGATCGGTATTCGTCGACGGGCATAATCGTCGAGACGCTGGCCGTGTCGCGTCGGTCGGATAACATCACCCACGGAGCTTGCGGAGAAGATCATGAGCGACAGCGTCAAATTTCTCCTCGACGAAGCTCACCTGCCGAAGACCTGGTACAACATCAACGCCGATCTGCCGGAGCCCCTCGCCCCGGTACTGCACCCGGGTACCAAGGCGCCGATCACGCCCGACGACCTGGCGATGATCTTCCCGCGGGCGGTCATCGAACAGGAGATGAGCACGGAGCGCGAGATCGAGATCCCCGAACCCGTCCGCGAGGTCTACCGGCAGTGGCGCCCCTCGCCCCTGTTTCGTGCGCGACGGCTGGAACAAGCGCTCGATACACCGGCGCGGATCTACTACAAGTACGAAGGCGTCAGCCCCGCCGGCAGCCACAAGCCCAACACGGCCATTGCGCAGGCGTTCTACAACCAGCAGGAAGGTGTCAAACGCATCACCACCGAGACCGGTGCCGGTCAGTGGGGTTCGTCGCTCGCCCTGGCGGGCTCGATGTTCGGGCTCGAGATCGTGGTCTTCATGGTGCGGGTCAGCTACGACGGCAAGCCCTACCGCCGCGCCTATATGGAGACCTTTGGCGCCGAGTGCATCGCCAGTCCCAGCGACCGCACCGAGTCAGGCCGCGCGATCCTCGCGGAGAACCCGGACAGCACCGGCAGTCTCGGAATCGCCATCAGCGAGGCGGTCGAACTGGCCGTGCAGCGCGACGACACCAGGTATGCGCTCGGCAGCGTTCTGAACCATGTCCTGCTGCACCAGACCGTCACCGGACTTGAGTCGCTCGAGCAGATGCAGATGGCCGATGATTACCCGGACATGGTCATTGGCTGTACCGGCGGTGGCAGCAACTTCGCCGGTCTGGCATTCCCATTCCTGCACCAGAAGCTGCGCGACCGGCTCGACACCCAGTTCATCGCCGTCGAACCGTCCGCCTGTCCGACCCTGACCAAGGGCGCCTTCGCCTACGACTATGGCGACACGGCGCACCTGACGCCGCTGGTGAAGATGTATACCCTCGGCGCCGGCTTTGTGCCCCCCGGCTTCCACGCCGGGGGGCTTCGTTATCATGGTATGGCGCCGCAGATCAGCCACCTGGCCAAGCTCGGCCTGATCGATCCGCGCGCCTACGATCAGCTGGAGTGTTTCGACGCCGGTATACGCTTCGCCAAGGCCGAGGGCATCCTGCCGGCACCGGAGGCGAACCACGCGGTCCGTGCCGTTATCCACGAGGCCGAGAAATGCCGCGAAGCCGGCGAGTCCAGGGCCATCCTGTTCAACCTGTGCGGCCACGGCCATTTCGACATGCAGGCATACATGGACTATCAGGCCGGCAAGCTCAAGGACCTCGCCTACGACGCGACAGAGGTCGCGATGGCGCTGGCCGGATTGCCCTCGGGTTGTTGACCCGGAACGGGTCTCAGAAAAAGATAGGCACCGATGTCCGCCACCGGGAACCGGTCGACCCGGCGAGGCCGTCCGCACCCGGCATCACAGGGATCGGTCGCGGCATGCGTTGATCTCACCAGACAGAAGGGGGCTGCTGATGACGACGTCGCAGATCGTTGAACCCGAGGTGGTCGATCTCGGGGACTTCGAGGTCAGGCGCCTGCTGCCACGGGCCGGCCTGAGACAGGTTGGTCCGTGGGTGTTCTTCGATCACATGGGTCCGGCCGAGTTTGCGGCCGGGACTGGTATCGATGTTCGCCCGCACCCGCATATCAACCTCGCTACCGTTACCTATCTGTTCGAGGGCGAGATCCTGCACCGGGATTCCCTCGGAAGCCTGCAGGAGATCCGGCCTGGGGACCTGAATCTGATGGTCGCCGGTCGCGGCATTACGCATTCCGAGCGAGAGCGTCAGGCGATCCGCGAAGCCGACCACAGACTGCATGGCTTGCAGCTGTGGCACGCCTTGCCGGAAGCCGATGAAGAGACAGCGCCGGCTTTCTATCACTATGCCGCGGCCGACCTGCCCCGCTTTATGGAAGCCGGTACCGACATTCGATTGATGATGGGCTCGGCATATGGCCGGACGTCACCCGTCAAGACCTACTCGTCGACCCTGTACCTCGAAGCCGCCCTCGATGCGGCTGATGCGTTGCAGCCGCCCGCGGTGGAGGAGTTGGCCATCTATGTGGTGGAGGGCAGGGTTCGCCAGGGCAGCGACGAGATCCCGCGCTTTCATATGGCACGGCTGCCTGCCGGTGAGTCGCAGTCGATTGAAGCCCTTGAACCATCCCGGATCGTTTTGATCGGTGGTGCGGCGATGAGCCAGCGTCATATCTACTGGAACTTCGTGTCCAGTCGATTGGAGCGTATTGAACTGGCCAAAGCGATGTGGCGGAACGGCGAGTTTCCGACGATTCCGGGCGATAACGATGAGTTCATCCCGTTACCGGAAGACGCGGCCTGAGCGCACCTGCGAATGTTATTGCTCCGGCCACTGGTGAGGCCCAGAAGGTGCAAACAATCAGTGGCCGAAGCGAGCAGCACGGGAGCAGAGTAGGTCGTCAGAACGGTGTCGACCGACAACCGGCGACGCGTGGGCCTTCAAGGCCGTCGGTGGATTGCGTTGTCGTCGGCGACGAATCTGATCAGCTGTGGAAAGAACTCGGTGAAGTCGCCGCGTAGTGCCGGATAGGCCCTCTCGAGCTCGATGACTGCCTCGCCCAGGCGGCTCGGGCGTCGCAGTCGGGTCTCGATACCTTGCAATGCCTGCCTTATGCCGTCGACCGTCCGATAGGTTCGCAACAGGTCATTCGCCGTCATGTAACGCATGCTCTGCTGCATCCGGGGAGGTAGTGTCGGGAGATGCCGGTCGACCTGCGCGTAGACCGCATCGGCAAATTCGTCCAGCGGCACCTCGGTGTAGCGACGCCATTGGTCGGCCAGGAAGTGGTCATAGAAGACGTCGACCAGGATCCCTGCGTAACGCCTGAACTCCGGGCAAATACGCTGTTTGCTGCGCCTGACCAGTGGGTGTGCGTCGGTGAATGAATCGATCCTGCGATGTTGCAGGATCGCATGCCGCAGCGCCGGCGGGCGGGCCGGATCCACGCGTCCCTTGACGAAGTCGCCCATCAGGCTGCCGAGGACCGATTCGGTGTCCTCGCCGGCCAGGTACAGATGTGCGAGGTAGTTCATCTTGCCGAGGCTGGATGCCGCTCGCCCCAAAGACGCGGGCGGCCGATGGGCCGCCCCGCGCCGGGCTCCGTTTGTGGTCGGTTCAACCGTCCCCGCGGGCCATCGCCGAAGCCGCATCGTCGGGCGGCGTTGTGCTGCCCGATGCGGTCGGCGCGCCTGGCGCCGGCTGCCGGTCGCCTGGCGTCGGGCTGGCGGCCAGCTGCTTGATGTGCACGTCCTGCTGGGGGAAGGGGATCGAGATACCGGCCGCATCGAAGGCCTCTTTGACCTGCCGTGTCAGGTCCCAGTACACGCTCCAGTAATCCACCGTCTTGGTCCAGGGCCGGACGATGAAGTCAACGGAACTCGCGCCCAATGCGCTGACGCGGATCGTCGGTGCCGGATCCTTCAGCACGGCAGGGTGAGCCGCGACGACCTCTTCGAGCACCCGCTGAGCCTGCTCGATGTCGTCGTCATAGCCGATGCCGAATGTCAGGTCGACGCGCCGCGTCTCGCTGGTCGTGACATTCGTGATGACGTTGCCCCAGACGTTCTTGTTGGGGATGACAATGACCTGGTTGTCGGGTGTGGTAACCGTGGTCGCGACGATGCTCACCGCCTTGACCGTGCCGGCGACGCCGCCGATATCGACATAGTCACCCTCATCGAAGGGCCGGTTGATCATGATCATCAAACCGCTTGCGAGATTGCCGAGCGTGTCCTGGAAGGCAAAGGCGAGGATGAAGGATGCGCCACCGATCAGGGCGAAGACTGGCGAAATATCCACACCCAGTGCCGACAGCACGATCATCAACCCGAACGCCAGCACCAGCCAGTAGACCAGGCCGACCAGGAACACCTGCAGCAGTTTGGACAGGTTGGGCACGCGGTTGATGTAGCGGTTGACGACGCGGCGGATCATGCGCGCAACGAACAACAGCGCCAGCAGTGCGACGACGATCACCGAGATGTTGGTGGCGAGTTCGATGCCGCCGTCGGGCGCCGTCATCCAGGCCAGGGCCCGGGTCATCAGCGTCTGGAAGTCCGCTGTCCGGGTCTCTTCGACGATGATCGAGTTGCGGTAGGCGCGATACTCGGCGATCGCGGCCTCGTCACCGCCTTTCTTTTCCCAGCTGTCCACCACCGTCGAATAGCGGTCGAACAGTGCACGGCGTTCCTCGCCCAGTGTCGCCAACCGTTCGCGGGCTTCATCGGCGATGGTGCTATCCGCGGTCTCCGACTGTGCCAAGATCTGGGCCTCGACCAGTTCCTCGGTCTTGGTCTTGACGATACCGCGCCAGGCCTCGGCGGCCGCGGCAAGCTCACCGGCCGTCAACGGCGTCAGTCGTATGGTCAGTTCCTCGATTGGGATGTCGCCCGATAGAATGGACTCCGGCACCTCGGGTGCATCTGAACCTTCCTGTGCCCAGGACGCGCCTGACAGTAGTGCGAAACCGAGCAGCAGCACGGCGAGAATTCTTGGTATTTGCAATGTGGCTCTCCCTTGAGACCGGTGGTGCCTTGGCGCGGCGATGTTAATCGCAAATGCGGTCGATCCCAATAGGCAGACGCCAAGTTGACGAGGCTGATGCCGCCGGTGCCCATGCGGTTGGAGCGGAGGCGCCGTGCTTTGTCGACGCTTGGCCTGTTGCAGCGGCGGCGCGTCGAAAGGTGCTTTCTCGATCCCGCCTGGTCTCCCAGCGGCCGCGCTGCATCGACGCGGCCGAGGTGAAATAAGGCCCAGTGTCGTCGGCTGTAGCCTTGGGTTACGCTGAAGGCGGCAAGCACCGCGCTTTCGCGCGTCTCTTTCGCCGGCCCAGGGGCCTGATTCAAGGAAACTGACCATGGATACGCTGACGATCACTCGCCCGGACGATTGGCACCTTCATCTTCGCGATGGCGATATGTTGGCTGCCGTCTTGCCGGATACCGCCCGGCGGTTTGCCAGGGCCATCGTCATGCCCAACCTCAAGCCGCCGGTGCGCACCGTGGCGGACGCCGCGGCTTACCGCGGCCGCATCCTGGCGTCTCTGCCAGCCGGGATGGACTTCGCTCCGCTGATGACCCTCTACCTGACTGACAACACGGCACCGGAAGAGATCGTCAGCGCCAGGGACAGCGGTTTTGTCTACGCGGTGAAGTACTATCCAGCCGGCGCGACCACCAACTCGGATTCCGGCGTTACCGACATCCGCCGGGTCGATGCGGCCCTGGAGGTCATGCAGGAAGTCGGCATGCCGCTGCTGTTGCACGGCGAGGTAACCGACGCGAGCGTCGACGTGTTTGATCGGGAGGCGGTGTTTATCGAGCGTATCCTGTCACCGCTGCTGCAGCGCCTGCCCGGACTCAAGGTGGTGCTGGAACACATCACCACGCGCCAGGCAGCAGAGTTCGTCGCCGCTGCGCCACCGAATGTTGCGGCCACAATCACTGCACATCACCTGCTCTACAATCGCAACGCGATGTTCCAGGGCGGCATCCGACCGCATTACTACTGCCTGCCGGTACTGAAGCGGGAGACCCATCGCGAGGCACTGATTGCCGCGGCTACCAGCGGCAATCCCAAGTTCTTTCTGGGGACGGACAGTGCCCCCCATGCTACCGACGCCAAGGAATCGGCCTGCGGTTGCGCCGGGATCTATACGGCCCATGCGGCCATTGAGCTCTATGCCGAGGTCTTTGAGTCGGCGGGTGCACTGGACAGGCTGGAAGGCTTCGCCAGCTGTTTCGGGCCCGATTTCTATGGGCTGCCGCATAACGCCGGTACCCTTACCCTTATAAAGGAAGAGCATACGGTGTCCGCCGAACACGCCGGCGGGATCACCCCACTGAGGGCCAACGAACCGTTGACCTGGCGACTGGTGCAACGCGCGGGATAGAGGCCAGCCATGGATCGGCGGCAATCTTCTTATAGCGATCGGCCGGTGCCGCTCCCGGCGTACTCAACTCCAGGCGGTTGAGCGTACTCAAGGCGGCCAGCGGATTACCGCGGTCCTGTTCGCGGACGCGCGTCCCCCGTCAAGTCGTGTTTGCCAACCAGCAGGGCCAGCACGCTGTCTTTGCGCAGCACATCGTGGTCGTTGAGATCCTCGTAGCCGGGCGCCAGCCCATAGACGCGTTGCGCGTCCAGTGCCAATATGTGTGCTCGATTGCTCCAGGATTGCGATAGTCGGTGAAAGCAGCACACGACCACCGTCAGAAGTGATCCGCCCGCCTGTCCCGCTTCAGTCGGAATTGGAGTTTTCCTCGGACTGGGTTAGTCGAATCGACCCACCACAACACGTCGACCCAGCGGTTGAAATTCCAGCCGCTCGGGATTACATTCCGTCCCCATAGACCTCTTTGCTTTGTTGCGCGTAGGTGCTTGGTCGCTCTTGCTCTATGCAACAAACAGAGGCCTATTTCTATCCCCCCGGTGAGCGATGCGGGCAAGCTTGTCGCATGAGCCAAGTGCGGTAGATCTCTAACGGTACTGGGGCCTGTTCCCACCAACTGAGACCCAGCGTTGCCGTCCCAAAATGCGTCAGGCAAGGCGCGAGGAGAGAGGTTTAGCTGACCATCAGCCGTAGGGCCGGCTGCGCCGGCCGTTATCGTCAGGCGCAGCCTGACCTGCGACTGGGTTGGTGGGAGTGACGGTCAGCGTTTGGTCACGGCCGTCCCACTGACGCTGGCCATCAGCCGCTAGTGGACGCGCGGCCAACGCCGGCAGCGTTTCGAGTTGCCGCATATGCGGCAGGCGACGCGGATCTCAGATCCCGAAGGCCAACTGTGTGGTCGATTGTCCGTTAAGGATCTGCTGAAAGAAGAAGCGACCCTGCTCGGTCATGGTCAGGCGGTCGGGCGTGATCTCGAGCAACCCGTCGCGCGCAAAGCGGTCCCAGGTCTGTTCACCGGTCTGCGTGTTCAACAAGGGCGCATAGTCGCGCACTTCCATATTGCATACCAGTTGGAGGAGAGCGGCGCGGCGCCGGCAGTCTGCGTCACCAAGCCGGATGCCGCTTCGCATCGGCAAGGATCCCTCGGCGAGTGCGCGGGACCAGGCGTCGAGATCGATATGGTTCTGTATGCAGAGATGTTGCAGGTCGACGATTCCATTCGTGCCGAAGCCGATGAAACACTTGGTTGGTTGTCCGGTGTAACCGATCCAGTTCTTGCTCAATCGGCCTTGCTGTTGGGCATGGCATAAGATGTCGTCGGCCCTGGTAAAGCAATCCAGACCGATCCAGTCATAACCCGACGCGCAAAGTCCCTGAACGACGACATCGAAAAGTTGCTGTTTGTCTTCCAGCGAAGGCAGCCCAGCAGGGTCGATTGCGCGCTGATGCACCATGGACGTGGCTTGTTGGGTGTAGGGAACACAGCTCACGCGGTCGGGCGCCAGTTCGAGCAGTTGGTCGACCGTCTTCTCAAGGCTCTTGCGCGTTTGCGCGGGCAGCCCATACATCAGGTCGGTACTTACGATATCGAATCCGATATCGCGTGTCGCCGCGACGACGTCCTGTACCAATTCGAAAGATGCGACCCGTCCAATTGCCAGTTGCACAGCCGGGTCCAGGTCGCCCAGGTTCAGGGTGATCTGACGAAACCCCAAGCCGTGGAGCAGTGAGAGCTGTGCGGTGGATGTGTACTTTGGGTTGATCTTCAGCGACGTTTCCGTCAGGTCATCGATCTGGAAGTGGCGCTCCAGCACGGCCATCAACTGCGCCAGCTGGCGATCATTGAGATAGCTGGGCGATCCTCCACCAAGGTGCAGCTGATCGACACGACGCCCGGTGCCGATATGCTCGGCCACCCGGTCTATTTCCTGGGTGAGTGCATCCAGGTAGTGGTCCACCTCTGACGGCCGCTGGACGACCTGCGCGATGTTCTCGCATGTGAAGCAGCGCACCGGACAAAAGGGGATGTGGACGCTGATCGATATCGACTCTTTGCCGTTGGCGCCCTCGTTTCTCAATGCCGCCACATAGTCGTCGTGCGAAACATTGCAGTCGGCCCTGCCGAACAGATCGGCATTCCTGGCGGATCCGACAGGGCTGCAGCCTGTGATCAGTGCATGCGGAAGATCCAGTGGCGTGTGAGACATCGTCGATTCTCCTCCTCAGTCCCTTTTTCGCTCGTCACCCGCCCTGGCATCACTGCGTTCCCGTCGTACCCGGTCACCCTGCCGCAACCGGCTGATGTCGGCTACAGTCCGGCCCCGTTGGCATACTAGACGTTTCTCTGGTCGATGGCGGCGAATCGAGCCATCGCGGTGCGCTGTCCATTGAATTAGACGTCCAACTGCCTGGATGGCAGTGTACTGCCTTGTGGGGCCCGCTCACACGCCGGCGCGTCGTTTATTGAGCCAAGTCAGTTGGAACGGCTGGATAAGCTTTATGGCGCCTGCGAATCGCTCCCGTTTAGCGAGGTGAGATCACGTCGATCAACACCGATGCTGTCCGCAGCCGTGAAGCGCTGATGCGGATACGTTGGATATTCCGAAGCGGCACCCTAAATGTCGTTTAGGGTTCTGCACCAGGCCGATGCGCCGCGATTGAAGGCTTGGTAGTAAAGAATTGACGCGAAGCGCCGTGATCTGCGTATCTGTCGCTACGACGGAATCGGTGACCCATCGCCATCAATAAATCGGCATCGCCGCACCGACCGGCGGGTTTATCCGTGTCGCGTGAGTGGGTCACGGAGTCCACTTGGCGTTCGCCGCGCGGCGAACGCTGGTGGGCGGCGGACGCTACCGGTGCCCTGTCGAAAACCTCAATAAACTTGTAGACTTAAGGAAGCCTCCGGATAAGTTCTGGCCGACCACCAGTTCGTATTCGCAAGACTGGCCGGTCCATCTCGAGGCCGGGCTCACACGCGGAAACAGAGAGGCATCACCGTTGGCAATCGACAGTCTGCTCCAGCCCGACGTCCAAGTGACGCTTGACCACGATGGTGTGGTTACCAAGGCGACGGTGGCGAATGAGATTGCCGACGAGTCGGTCGAAGCCTGGTTGGGCCGACCCTGGGCCGAGACCGTCGAAGGTCATGGGCGCCGGCAGATTGCCGACATCATCGGCAATGCGGCCAATGAAGAGATCTCCCCGATCTTCCAGTTGACCCAACGCTTCCCCAGCGGATTGGTCGTTCCGATAGAGTACCTGGCCGTACCCGGCAACGACGGCAGTGTGGTGGCGATCGGGCGCGACGTGCGCGCGGTTGCGCAGTTGCAAT
>JASFVZ010000141.1:0-5993 GCA_050049565.1 Chromatiaceae bacterium
GAGGCTTTCAAGCAGGCGCAGAGCCAAACGGGCTCTGTCTTCTGGTGGAAGATGGAGTGCGTCGTCTTCAATTTGGGTGTTCATGCGTCGAGTATAGCAACGGCTGATGGGGCTCAGTAGCTGCTGGATATCACGATGGCAGGCCGCTTTGGTAATGCCTTGAAGAGCTGTCGACAAGGTCGTCGACAGCACTAATTCCCAGCTCTCTCACTCCGCAGAATCCGCAGAAAAACCACTCCGGGCAACACTTCTGGCCGAACTTTTTCCTGGGACGGTGGCTCAAGGGGTTAGCCTTCCAAAAGTGCGAGAATTGAAGGCGTTAAGTTTCGGGCAAAACCAAAGGCCTGCGCAAATCAGGGTGTTGGACGGAGCCGTGGGGAGGAATTCGAACTCGCTTCGGTTTGCGCGGCGGGCAAAAAGCGATCGCAGCTGATTGCGCCGGACCCGATGGGAGCCCGGTCGCAATTGAACGACTGAGCTCCCAATTCTTGCAGGCGCGAAGGCTCAAACTTGCATGTTGTTGTTGCCGATCAGTCTTTGCCTAGGAACTGCAACAGGACTTGATTGAACGCCTCCGGGTTCTGGCTGAACGCCTTGTGCCGCGCATTGGCGATTTGCACGAGTTCTGACCCCGGGATGCATTGATGAGCGGTTTCTGCGAGAACCTTGAAGAAAGGTCGTGTCATTTCGCCGGTGGTGATCACAACCGGGGGCTGCATTTTCGAGAGTTGTTCACAGGTAATTTTCGGCGGTCGTGGCGCAGCGAAATGCAGCGCAATCGTGCGACCATTATCTAGGTGTACCTGCCGAAGTGCGGGTGGCAGCGCGTCGAAGCCGCCCGGTTGGTCGTTGGTCCAATCGGCGAACAACCGGGCCGCCGCTTCGATGTCGCCGTCATTCGCTGCCTGCTTGGCGCCGGCAAGCCCACCGCGCTCGCGCTTGAGCAGAGCCTGTTGTTCCGGATCGTTGACTGCGGAAGCAGAAATCGTTGGTTCCTGCGCGACCACACCCTTGACTAGGTCCGGGAAAAACAGCGCTGTTCGCAGCGCGACAGTCGCACCATAGGATTGGCCTACAAGGTAAACAGGCCCGATATCGAGTGCGCGGATGAAGGCGGCAAGGTCGCTGGTATGCGTGACGACCGAATAATTCGCACCGTCGTCCGGCCAGGGGTCGGTGCCAAAATATCGCTGTGTAACGGCGATGAAACGGAATTTGGCGGCAATCGTCTCGCGCTGAGGCGCCCACACACGAGAGTCGGAGAAAGCTCCGTGTACGAACACGACGGGAGGGCCGCTGCCCTGTTCCTCGTAGGGCATCTCGAAGCCGTTGATCATAAGGCGCTTTGCCACAGGCGACTCGGCAAGAGCGTGACTCGGCGCAAGCAAGAAGAGGATTAGCAGCGAATACAAACGATGAGCAATTGTGTATTTTGTCGCGTTCATCATGGGGTTCCCTCCAATTGGGGTTGCTGATTGTGGTGGTAAGCGCGGTCGGTTGATCGGCTGGTCGCTGGTGGCCTCCAGTGGCAAAGACCGCAGCAGGCACTGGGTGAGGGCATTCCCTCCGCAACCCTGCTTCAGTCGCAGTCGTCATCTTCGGTGACATAACCACCGGTCTTGTCCTGCAGCAGGGCGCCCGAGCGGTCGGTGATGCGAGTGCGCATGAACATCATGCTTTCGATGCGCTCGAACTCGCTCTGCATGGCCTGCTCGACGTCGGTGTCGCGTAAGCCGTCGAAAATGAACACGTGCCCAGCTGCTTCGCGGGCAAGATCCCGCGACGTCGGGCTGAAAAGCTTCTTGAGCTGCCAGCTGCGATCGTCTGACTCGGCGCCTGCGCCAGTGGCGGTGATCAGGGCGGTAATCAAGCTCGAAACCATGAGCAGCGTTTTCATGTTCCTATCCTCTGAATCTCTGGTGTGCCGAGCGTGGTTGGTCGGCCGTGTTGTGGCTGGGGTGACATCCCCGACCTTCTTGACCACACTTATAGGCGTGCACGCGGGACGTCGTCCCGAGCGAAGTGCGACCGAAAACAGAGGGAAAAACGACGACAAAATGTTGCTTAATATCAACGAGTTAAAAAGTCCCTCGCCGTAGGTGAGGAACGGTGCCAGCTCTGGGTAGCGCCATGCAGCAAGGTCAGGATGCCGACAACGTGGGGCTGCCGAATTTGTTTCAACTCGGCGACTGGCAGGTACAGCCGGCGCTCGGTCGCATATCGGCACAGGGACAGGAACACAAACTCGAGCCACGGGTCATGGAGGTGCTCGTATATCTCGCAGAACACCAGGGCGAGGTAATCAGTCGTGACGACCTGGAGCGCGCCGTGTGGCGAGGCGCGATTGTCAGTTACGACGCGGTAACCGGCACCATCATCAAGCTGCGCAAGGCGCTCGACGACAGGGCGCGCCAGCCGCGCTATATCGAGACCATCCCCAAGAAAGGCTACCGACTGATCGCTGTGGTGAAGTTGTCGGATGCGGACGTCTCGGCCCCGCTGGACACTGGCCCGGCGGGGGGCCAGTCACCGGAAACACCACCTGCCGGCGGCCTGGGCCACGTGGTGGACAGAGCAGCGGCCGTGCCGGCCGGCCAGTCTGCTTCCGGACGCTGGGTCTCCCGCCTGATCGTGTTGGTGTTGGTGCTCGCGGTGGGTGCGTGGTTGATGTTAGCCAACGATGCGCAGCAGGTGGTGGCCCCCCCAACCCTGAGCCTGCCGGACCGCCCGTCCCTCGCGGTGATGCCGTTCGAGAACCTGAGCGGCGACCCGGCCAATGACTATTTCAGTGACGGCATGACCGACGATCTGATCACGGACCTCTCGCAGTTGCAGGGGCTGTTCGTGATCGGACGGCATTCCGCATTCTCGTACACGCGTGAGCAACTCGACCCACCTGCGATCGCGCGCGACCTGGGCGTGCGTTACCTGATGGTTGGCAGCGTGCGGCGTGGTGGCGACACCCTGCGTGTCAATGCACAGCTGATCGACGCGATTCGCGGCGAGCAGCTCTGGGCGGAACGGTTCGATGGTGCCGTAGACGACGTATTCACGGTACAGGACCGGATCAATGCACGGATCGTCGAGGCGCTCGCGCTGCGCCTCAGCGATGCCGAGACCCAGCGTATTGCCGGCACGCCGACCACCAGCGCGCCGGCGTACGATGCCTACCTCAAGGGCATGCAGCATTTCTGGCGTGGCTCGGCCGATGATTACGACGAGGCGGTACGCTATCTTGAGCAGGCTATCGGGATCGACCTCGATTTCGCCGAGGCCCACGCGGCGCTGGCGGCGATTCACTGGCAGGCCTACAAGCGTGGCTGGTACCGCAATCAGCCGTGGATGGGGCTGGCGTGGGAAAAGACCATGAACGCGCTTGAACAGGCCCTGAAGCGGCCGACCTCATTGGCCTATTTCGTCGACTCGGGGATCTATACGACCAACCGGCGCTTTGAGCAGGCGATCGCGCAGGCGCGCAAGGCGGTGCAGCAGTTCCCGAATGACGCCTATGCCCATCTGGCGCTCGCCGATGCATTGAGTTTCGCCGGGCAGCCGGTGGCCGCGCGGCGCAGTGCCGAGACCGGGCTGCGTCTGGATCCGCGCTTCCCCGCGCCGTACAGCTTTGCCATCGGGCGCGCCCAATTCGAGATGGGAGACTACCAGGATGCAGCAAATACGCTGACCGAGGCCGTGACGCTGAATGACGCCGATGTCCTGCCCCGGATTCTGCTGGTGTCCGCGTTGGGCCACCTCGGCCGGACGGACGCGGGAAAGCAGCAATTGGAAGCGCTGAACGCTCAGTACCAGCGCGACCACCTGCGCCGCTTGAACATCCGTGATCTCGGTGAGGCCTGGCCATATCGGGATGCGGATGACCTCGCACGGCTCAAGGAAGGGCTGCGCATGCTCGGGGTCAATGAATGGTAGGTGTTCCCCGGACGTTGGACATTGATGGGCGAGCCGTTGGAAAAAGGCCTAGACGTCTGCAGCGAACGAGGCGATCGTAACAATAGGCTGGCCTGCTACCCGGCAAATGGAGGTTCGCAATGCATACGGAAACAACCTTTCGCCGGCTCCTCGTGGCGATCATCGTGCTGGCCGGGTTCATGAATACGGCGGCGTCGGCCGAAGAAGTGCAGATCCGGTATGCCGGCAAAACCTTGAACGCCAATCTGGAGATCGCCGACGCCAAGTCGCTCGCTGACGGCGTGATCGTGATCGTGCATGCGCTGATGCAACACTACGACGCCGAGCTCATCCGCGGCCTGCAGGAGCGTTTCAGGGATGCCGGCCGCAACTCGCTGGCCATCACCCTGAGCATGGGTGTCGACGACCGGCGCGGCTCCTTTGAATGCACAATGCCGCATCGTTACCTTTTCCAGGATGCGGTCGACGAGGGGCTCGCCTGGCTGGCTTGGTTGAAGACCCAGGGCGCCGGCCCGGTCGTGATGCTGGGTCACTCGCTCGGTGCCAACCAGGTGTTGAAGCTGACCGTCGAGCACTATGACCCACGGATTTCGGCTCTGGTGCTGCTGTCACCGATGACGATGGGCGTCGAGCGCCTGCGTGATGCGTACAAAGCACGCTATCGTGAGAACCTGGACAAGGTCGGGGAGCAGGCGAAGGCACTGGCCGCCCAGGGTAAGGCCGGCGAACTGATGCGGACAGATATCCATATCTGCCCGCAGGCCGAGGTCGCCCCCGCAACGCTGCTCGACTACTACGGCGGCGAACCCCTGCATGCCGATCCGACTACCCACCTAGGTCGTGTCGCGGTGCCGGTGTTTATTGTCGCGGGCAGTGCAGATGACCGGCAGCCGAATGTCGGCGCGTTTCTCGAACGTTTCGTCGATGACGAGAAGGTGTTTCTGTACACGGTCGAATCCGCCGGTCATTTCTTTCGGGACCTCAACCTGGACGAGGCGGCGGAAGCAACCATCGCCTTTCTGGATCGCCTGGATGAAAGCCAATAAGGCCTCGATTTGATTTGAACTTCTGCGCTGCAGCGAACACTGCGTGAAAGCTGTCGGCGATATCGTCGACAGCCGTCATTGCGATCTTCCTAACTCCGCAGAAAACGCAGAAAAACTACTACGGGCAACGCTTCTGGCCGAACCTTTTCCTGGGACGGTGGCTCAAGGGGTTAGCCTTCCAAAAATGCAAGAAATGAAGGCGATAAGTTTCGGGCAAAACCAAAGGGCTGCGCAAATCAGGCGGTTAGGTGCGCATTGGCGGAAATTGTGGGTCGCTACGATTTTCGTGGCGGTTGAGATCCGCCAATACTCGGATCGCTCGTTCTCGGCGATGCATCTTTCGCACCGTAACGAATCCGGTTAGGTTCCTGACGGCACGGAACAATATAGCGGCTGAGAGGCAGACTCTAGGTGATGCCACCAGCAGCCAACGCAGGAGTGTTGATGACCTCTGAACCCATAATCATATGCCCGAACTGTTCGACGGAGATCAAGCTGACGGAATCTCTGGCGGCGCCGCTGATCCAGACAGTACGGAAGGAATACGAGGCCAAGATCTCGCAGAAAGAAGCCGATGTGGCGAAGCGTGAGTCGGACCTCCGTGCTCAGCAAGAAGCGGTGAACGAAGCAAAGGCCAAGATCGACGAGCAGGTTGCGGAGAAGCTCAAGCTTGAAAGGGCTTCGATTGTGGAAGAGGAGGCCAAGAAGGCGAGGCTGGCGCTTGCCACGGACCTCGAAGCAAAGGCCAAGGAGCTTGGTGAGCTCCAGGAAGTCCTCAAACAGCGTGACGAAAAACTCAAAGAAGCCCAGCAGGCGCAAGCGGAACTGCTGCGGAAACAGCGTGAATTGGATGACGCCAAGCGGGAGTTGGATCTGACAATCGAGAAGCGGGTTCAGGCCTCCGTAGAAGACGTTAGAAAGAAGGCGAAGCAGGAGGCGGAAGAGGGCCTGAAACTGAAGGTGGCGGAAAAGGAGGAGCAGATTTCCTCGATGCAGCGCCAAATCGAAGACCTTAAGCGG
>JASFVZ010000142.1:0-5921 GCA_050049565.1 Chromatiaceae bacterium
CGCGGATGCGGCGCGCCTCGACCTTCGCGGGAGACTGCCTGCGTTATCTTGCTATGCGTCTCTCGCTGATTGTTTCTTGCTCCGAGTCGTTGATGCCCGCGGTGTTATGAGTGGCCGGCTCGAAGGCCCACCGGCGTATGACCCTCAGGGCTCCCGCGGCCCCACCATCTGCCCAGGCACAACCCAGCGGTCGAACTGCTCGGCGCTCACGTCGCCAAGGGCCAGCGCAGCCGTACGCAGGCTGCTGCCATCGGCCTGTGCTCGCTTGGCAATGCGCGCGGCCCTGTCATAGCCGATATGTGGCGTCAGCGCAGTGACCAGCATCAGTGACTGGTCGACCAGCTCAGCAATGCGCTCCCGGTGCGCCTCGATGCCGCGTACGCAGTGCTTTTCGAAACCGGTCATGCCGTCTGCAAGGAGGCGCACGCTCTGCAGGAAATTGTGGGCGATCAGCGGCTTGTAGACATTCAACTCGAAATTGCCCGAGGCACCACCGATGCCGATCGTGACATCGTTGCCCATCACTTGGGCAGCCAGCATGGTGAGCGCCTCGCACTGCGTCGGATTGACCTTGCCCGGCATGATCGAGCTGCCGGGTTCGTTGGCGGGAAGCTTGATTTCACCCAGGCCGCAGCGCGGTCCTGAGGCCAGCCAGCGGATGTCGTTGGCGATCTTGGTGAGCACCACCGCGAGGGTCCGCAGGGCGCCGTGGGCCGAGACCATCGCGTCGTGGCTTGCCGTTGCCGCGAACTTGTTGGGTGCACTTTCGAACCCGAGCCCAGTGTGCGACGCCAGATCGGCAGCCACGCGCGCGCCGAACTCGGGGTGCGTGTTGAGGCCGGTGCCAACCGCCGTGCCGCCCACCGCGAGCAGGCGAATATTTCGCAGGCTCGCCTGTAACGCGGGACCGGTCTGTTCGAGCTGTGCGGCGTAGCCGGAAAACTCCTGCCCCAACGTGAGCGGCGTGGCGTCCTGCAGGTGGGTTCGGCCGATCTTGACGATGTCGGCAAAGGCCCGCGCCTTGCCATCGAGCGCAGCATGCAGCGCGTGATGCGCTGGCAGCAGGCGGGCGGTCACCTCGCGTGCCGCCGCAAGATGCATCGCCGTGGGGAAGATGTCATTCGAGGACTGTCCCAGATTGACTTCATCATTGGGGTGTACCAGCCGACCTTTGCCACGCGGACCGCCCAGCACCTCGGAGGCCCGGTTGGCAAGCACCTCGTTGACGTTCATGTTGGTCTGGGTCCCAGAGCCGGTCTGCCAAACCGCCAGTGGGAACTCGTCCGCATGCAGCCCACCGATCACTTCGTTGGCTGCGACCACGATTGCTTCGGCCTTGTCCGCGGCAAGCAGTCCAAGCGCCATGTTGACGCGAGCACAGGCAGCCTTGGTCTCTACCAGGGCGCGGATCAATTCGGGCGGCATCCGTTCGGTGGATATGGCGAAGTGCGCCAGCGCGCGCTGCGTCTGCGCGCCCCACAGACGCGCCGCGGGCACCTCTACGGCGCCAAGCGAATCACGCTCGGTGCGAGTCTCGCCTGTGCCTTCAGTGCGAACCATGCAGGGCGACGTTCAATGCGTCGATGACAGCAGCCCAGTCGGCATCCCCGAGCGCCTCCTCGCGCAGGAAGGCGGCTTGGGAGGATGTCCAAAAAGGCGCATCGGGCATCAACGTGCTTTCAGGCAACGGCCCGTGGGTATCGATGAAACGCGCGATTCCCACCTCGTCGCTGGGCAGGCCGAGCTGCGCGAAGAGATCGCGCAGGGTGTGGACTGGACTTTCCATAATTTGCCTCAACTCAGTAGGCGCCAGGATTCGGATGCTGTCTGGCGCGAGGCGGTTCCGAGGAGCTGGCACTCGTTCAGCGACTTGGCCAGCTGCAGCAAATTCAGACCTCCGACCAGCACAACCCCTACAAGAAGGATAATGGCACAGTCGCAACGCACTTCAGCGTAACCGCCTTTGGCATGAACCAGAATTGATATCGATCTTCGCTACTGCTTAATCCATGAACCGGGCGTAGGTGGCCTTGTCGACGGCGTAGCACCCGCAGGATGCCGCTTCCAGCCCGCGTCGATCGAGAATCGTGATATCGCCGCGGTGATAACTGATCAGTCTGCGCCTCTGCAGCGAACTGGCGGCCTTGGTCACGCCGACACGGCGCACGCCCAGCATGAAGGCAAGGAATTCGTGGGTGATATGGAAGTCGTCCGAGTGTGCCCGGTCGTGGGTCATCAGCAGCCAGCGTGCGAGACGCGCCTCGACCAGATGAAAATGGGTGCAGGCGGCTGTCTGTGCGATCTGACTCATCTGCACGTAGAGATAGCGCTTCATGACGCGTTCGAGTGCGCGACTTTGCCCGAGCTCATGGCGAAATGGCACCGTATTCATGCGCAGCGTTTTGCCTTCGCCCTGCACCAGCGCGCGCAGGGGGGCGATATCGATGCCGAGAATCAGGGAGACCCCGAGCATGCCCTCGTTGCCGACCATTCCCACCTCGAGTGTAGTGCCCATATCGGCTGGCGTGGTCAGAGAGATGAAACTCTCTGTGGGAAAGTAGAGGTGGCGAATGCGCTCACCCGGTTCGGCCAGAATCGCGCCAATCGGCAGATCGACGGGCGTGCAGCCGGCCAAGAAGCGCTGCCGGTCTTTGCGCGGCAGACCCGCAAGCAGACGATTGCCGACAGCAGCTTGAATCGGTGACATGTGCGCCTCTCCTGGCGGTGAGATCCGGCAAGCAGAACCTGCGATGGAATCGGATCAGTCAACGCGATGCAGACCGGCCGTAAGCACTAATCAAAGCGGTAGAACGTATCCCCAACGGGTGCTGATGCACTGCTTGGTAATCCCTGCCAGAGACAGGGTCCACTCCGATATTTTTTCGCAGTCGGTGTACGAGCGTGTTGACGAGGCATTGGAAAGCGCCCAGCGGCGCAAGCTGAATGTTGCCAGCATCCTGTGGCCTGCATCCGGGGTTGTGTGGCGGCAACCGGTCCACCGCAATGGGACCGATCAGCCTGCCAGCTGATCATTTCGCGCACGCCCATCCGGTTGCAAGCCAGATGGGAATGGGGGGCGCTTGGACATTGGTGCGCACTGGGCGGCTGGTGTCCGTCAAGCGCGGATTACCACCCAGGACCGCCCATCATGTTGGGCCAACCCGACGAGCCGCCCATCATGTTTGGCCCCCCCTGGTTACCGCCCATCCACGGCCAGCCCGACGAGCCACCCATCATGTTCGGCCAACCCCCCTGGTTGCCGCCCATCATGCCCGGATAACCCGGATAACCCTGGTAACTCGGATAACCCTGGTAACCAGCGTAGCCCTGGTTGCCTGGGTAACCCTGGTAGCCACCGGACACGCTCGGGTCGACCTGATAACCACCCGTTACGCCCGGATAGCCCTGGGGGTTGGCCATCATGCGCGGGTCGCCTTGGGCCCGGACGGCGCCCGGCGTGCCGGCATAAGCCTGCGGCCCACGCCGGGAACCTGCCGCCATCCCTGGGCGGCCTCCGGGGTCACGCATCATAGGATCGGCGGGCGCAGATGCGTCCTGCGCCATTGCGATCGGTGCAGAAGCGACTAACCCAATGAGTGCGACGGCCGGCAGTGTGTTGTTCATAGTGTCTTCCTGTAATTGGTAACTTTGTCCACAGGAATCGAGCCAAGCTCGATGCCCATCGGAGAACCCATGACCTAACGGCCGAGACGGGCAGCTCTCTTCCTTGGTTTCATGCTGGGCCCGGTATTCCCCGGGGCTGTGCATGTGACCAGGTGCAGTTCATTCTTTTACCCGCAACCTTGTGCGGCGTCTGTACGGTATCGCACACAACACCCTTGGGTGACCAGGGGGGGGCTGCAGAAAAATCGGAGCGGCTGTCTCAGCGGACGATGGTATTCGGAAGCAGGCGATCGAACTCTTTCTTGACCACTAGGTAACACTCACACACACGTGCCTCCAGACCCGGACGGTCGAGCACGGTGATCCTGCCTCGGCTGTAGTGGATCAAACCGGCGCGCTGCAAATTTCCGGCGGCCTCGGTGACACCCTCGCGACGCACCCCGAGCATGTTGGCGATCAGTTCCTGGGTCATGGTCAGTTCGTTCGAAGGCAGGCGATCGAGACTCAGCAGCAGCCAACGGCAGAGCTGCTGATCCACGGTGTGGTGCCGGTTGCACACGGCCGTCTGCGCCATCTGCGTCAGCAACGCCTGGGTATAGCGGAGCAGTAGGAGTTGCAGCGGGCCGGCACGAAAGAAGGCGTCCTTCAAAAGCTGTCCCTCGAGGCGGTAGGCATGGCCGGCACTCTGTACCACGGCCCGACTGGTCGTCGTTTCACCGCCCATAAACACCGAGATGCCGACGATACCCTCGTTGCCGACCACCGCAATTTCAGCCGAAGCGCCATCTTCCATCACGTAGAGCAGTGAGACGATGCAGGTCGTGGGGAAATAGACGTGGCGCATCGCTATGCCGGGTTCGCAGACCACTTCGCCTAGCGGCATTGGGACAAATTCCAGATGGGGAAAGAGACGTACTCGTTCCTCTGCCGGCAATGCGGCGAGCAGATGATTCTGGCGGGGATCAGGTTCGGGGGCATGAGCACCCATCATTCGTCAACTCCCTATGTTCGACCGCGCACCTACCAGTCTCATTGTTGTGCCGCGGCGACAACCCTGACTGCCTGCTGTGAGAAGGTTTATTGGAAATTTTAGTTCGATTGGGCAGTGCGAGGAAGTCGCAGAGATTGCAAGGGTCGCCGGGTTGGCGGAAATGTGCGCTAACGACAGGCATCTCGCGCAGGGGAGGCTTGCTATGGTGCAGATACTTCGCGATCCAGACTGGCGCCGCGTTGGCGCATCGGGACAGGTTGACAGGGTGGGTCTTGGTGTTGCGGATGCACCACGAAGCCATGCCCCGTGAAACAACGCGGAACGACGGCAGCGGTCAGTCGATCCATGCTCCCTGGTAGTGCTCTTGCCCGGATTCATTGAGCACGTAGTAGCGATGCGGGCCTCTCCTGTTCGCGGTATTGCAGGCTGCCACGGCGGCTTGGGATTGCAGGTAGTGGCTGACCAGGCTGTGCCGATAGGATGACATGGGTCCCAAGGTGGCATGCTGAAGGACAAGCCTTACTGATTTCATCAGGCGATACATGATGGACTCCTCATTGTCGCGGCGCGGGGGCGGTTTCGGCCAACAGGCGTCCCGCCACGATGGCGGGTCCTGTCAGTGGGTTAGGAGTCTCTGACAATCAGCGGCCGGTGGTCGTTCGCATGTTTTTTCGCTTGTTTGGCGGCCTTCTTTTCCTTTGGCGTCAGCAAGGGTTGTTTTTTCGCTTCCCTATTGGATTTCTCGCGTTTGGACATAGCGTTCTACTCCGGGTCATTGTTGAAAAATTGCGTCCGTTAAAAAGTACGCTGGTGCTGAATGGCATCGGCGCCGAAAACGGTTCGCGTCAATAGGTCGTACCAAACGAGGTGTCGGTGGCGAACGCGGGTGTGCGCAGGTTGGCCAGCCGACTGCCTTGGACAACCGGTCCCTCCCTAAACAGTCGACGCAGATACTTGCTGCCGCCGGCACTAGCGAAGTGTTTATTGAGTGCCCTGGCGGTAATTCGTGCGTTGATCGGAAGGCCGTGTTCCAGATAAAACTTGCGCATGAACAGGATCACTGCCCAGTGCTCGTCGCTAAATGCGACGCCTTCGGCTTTGGCCAGCGCCGCGGACCGGCTGCGATTCCAATGCTGGCCGGCAAGCTCGGTGAATCGGTCATCGATGTCGCGTCCTGCCGTCTCGGTTTCGTGGGGGTCTAAGGGTTGAAGATTCATGTGTGATCGTCCTCATAAGGGGTTGGGCCGATGTTGGCTGTGCGCATCAGATGAACTCGATCATGACCGCCGGTTCGTCGGTCGAGTCT
>JASFVZ010000143.1:0-5915 GCA_050049565.1 Chromatiaceae bacterium
CTCGTCGACCTGCGGCGTCATCACCAGGTCGATCCCGCTGGCGTCGATACCCTTGTTGTCGCAATAGCTCTTGACGAAGAACCCCGCGCAGGTCGCGATCGAAGCCAGGAAGAGGTCAAAGGGTGCCGGGGCGGAATCCTGGCCACCGTATTTCGTCGGCTGGTCGGTGACTATCCGATGCGCGCCGATCTGTGTGGCGACTTGCTTGCCGTCTTCCAATGTGACCTTGATATCCACGGTTTACGGTCTCCTTGCGTTCTCTGGTCGGTGTCTCGATATCCGGTTTGGACGGACGGCTGTGCGCTCGGTCAATCGATGCGCCGGCTCAACGCCTCGCCGATGCGCACCGGCTGGCCGGGACCGAGCTCCGGGAGCCAGTCCGGGCCGCCCCGGGGGAGGAGCAGGATGACGGTGGACCCCATGTTGAAGCGCCCGATCTCGGCGCCTGTCGGGTAGTCGTCTCGCATGTCCTCCTGATACGCCCAGCGCGTCGTCTCGCCGCGACTGCCGCGCACCTCGCCGTGCCACACGGTCTCCATGCTGCCGACGAAGATCGCGCCGACCAGTATCACTGCCATCGGGCCCAGTGCGGTCCGGAAGTGGCAGATCACGCGCTCGTTGCGCGCGAACAGCCCGGGGACCAGCTGGGTAGTCGCCTCGCTCACACTGAACAGGTCCCCCGGCACGAAGATCATCGACGCCAGCTTGCCGGTCAGGGGCAGGTGAACCCGGTGATAGTCGCGTGGCGACAGGTAGATCGTGGCGTAGCGGCCATCCCGGAATCGTTCGGCGCCCGCCTGGTCGCCCGCCAGCAGTGCCAGCAGGTCGAAGTCGTGGCCCTTGGCCTGGAGCAGGCGGTCGCCGGTGATCCGTCCGATCTGGCTGATCCGCCCGTCCGCCGGCGATACGACGGTGCCGTGCGCGACCGGTCTGACACCGTCGCGTAATGCACGGGTGAAGAAGGCGTTGAAGCTGCGGTAGTGGGCGGTGTCGGGTTCCGCCGCCTCGCTCATGTCGATGGCGTAACGTCGGCTGATCGTCCGGATCAGCGTATTTTTAAGCCAGGGTGTCTCCGAGCGCATTAGCCGGTACATCCCGGCCGCCAGCAGGTGCTGGGGCAGGACACGCAACAAGGCCGTCGACAGGCGGTCCAGCCAGCTTGGAGGTATGGGTTCGGACACGGCGGCGGGCTACTCGACGAACTGGATCACGGCTTGCAGGTTGTACGCCATGGTCTTCGGTTCCTCGTACGGGATCAATGCCCAGCGGCGCTGATCCGGGTCGACCAGGATGCCATTCAACTGCGCTGGGGCACACCAGCGCGCGGGGTCGGGGAGCAGCCCCAACGGGCCGCTCAGCCGATCCAGCTCCGACGCCGGCGCGCTGACGATCTCCAACCATGGCGCGCCGCCGCGCAACTGCTCGGCGCGTGTCAGGCTGGGCTGGTCATAGGCAAGCACGCTGACCCGCACCCGAGGCTGAATGTCCGGCCAGGCGGCCAGACGATTGATCGTCAGGCCGAAGTGCCGCATGGCCGCCAGACAGCGTTGCTGGCCCGTGTCGGCAACGACGAACAGACGCCAGACGCCACCGTCCGGGCCCGGATCCAGGGTCAGCGAATCCGGATAGGTCACCGCCTGACCATCGCGGTAGACGACGGCACTGAGGTCGTCGAGCCCCTGACGTTGCCAGAACTGACCCAGGTAGTAACCGGCGATCAGTGCGGCCAGCGCGGCTGCGGTCAACAGTAGGCGCGCCCGCGGGCTGCGCCGCGGTCGCTGCGGCACGTCAGGCGACGAGGATCTTCTCGGCTGCCGGCAGCGCCGAGCCGTGGTTGACCGGGGCACCGACGTCGGCCAACACCGCGTCGAGTGCCGCGAGGCAACGGGTCACGTTCTCGATCCGGCTGCTGTAGCCCATCAGGCCGATACGCCAGACCTTGCCGGCGAGATCGCCGAGCCCGGCACCGATCTCGAGATGGTGTTCGTTGAGCAGGCGGCCGCGTACGGCCGCGTCATCGACCCCTTCGGGGATGCTGATGGCGTTGAGCTGCGGCAGACGGTCCGCCTCCGGGACGATGAACGACAGGCCCATCGCCTCGATCCCGGCCTTGAGCGCCAGGTGGTTGCGGCGATGCCGCTGCCACGCCTGCTCGAGACCCTCCTCGTGGACCATCAGCAGGGCCTCGTGCAACGCATAGATCGCATTGACGGGTGCAGTGTGGTGGTAGGCGCGGCGCGCGCCCTTACCCCAGTAGCCCATCACCAGGTTCATATCCAGAAACCAGCTCTGGACCTTGTGGGACCGGTTGCTGATGCGCTGCATCGCCCGCTCGCTGAACGTAACGGGCGCGATGCCGGGAACGCATGACAGACACTTCTGGGTTCCGGAGTAGAGCGCGTCGATTTCCCAGTCGTCGACCTTCACCGGCGTGCCGGCCAGCGAGGTCACGGCGTCGACGATGGTCAGGCAGTCGTGTCGGCGCGCCAGCTCGACCAGCGTGCGTGCATCGGACTGGGCGCCGGTCGAGGTCTCGGCGTGCACGAAAGCCACGATCTTCGCATCCGGGTTCGCCTGCAGGGCGTCCTCGAGCTTGTTCGGATCGACCGCGTGGCCCCAGCTGTCCTGGACCATGACCGGTTGGCCGCCGCAGCGCTCGACGTTTTCCTTCATGCGTCCACCGAACACGCCGTTCTGGCAGACGATCACCTTGTCGCCGGGTTCGACGAGGTTGACGAAGCAGGCCTCCATGCCTGCCGATCCGGGCGCCGATACCGGCAGGGTCAGTGTGTTTTCGGTCTGCATCACGTACTGCAGCAGCGTTTTCACATCGTCCATCAGCTCGACGAAGGACGGGTCCAGGTGGCCGATCGTCGGCCGGCCGAGGGCCTCGAGAATGCGCGGCGGTACGTCGGAAGGACCCGGGCCCATCAGTGTTCGCTGCGGTGGGTGGAAGCTTGTATGAGTCATGCGTAGTTCCCTGATGGACTTTCCGATGGGGCCCGCGAGTATAGTGATGGCAAATTTCCCGGGGCAAGTCGCGGTTTGATCGGGATGACGGAGGCGAGATGGGCGAAGAGATCAAGAAAACCGAGGCGCAATGGCGCAGCGAGCTGAGTGCCGAGCAGTACCACGTGTTGCGCGAGAAGGGCACGGAGCGGGCGTTCACCGGTGCTTACTGGGACACCAAGTCCCAGGGGGTCTACCGGTGCGCCGCCTGTGGTGAGGCCTTGTTCGAATCGGGCAGCAAATTCGATTCCGGTACCGGCTGGCCCAGCTTCTGGCAGCCGGCCGATGAACAGGCGGTCGAAACCGAGACCGACCGCGCATTCGGAATGACGCGCACCGAGGTGCACTGTCGTCGTTGTGGCTCGCACCTTGGCCATGTCTTTACGGACGGTCCGCAGCCGACCGGGCTGCGCTACTGCATCAATTCGATCTCTCTCGCGCTGGACGCCGATGGTGACAAGTGAGGGCAGGGGGCGCGTCAGCCCTTCCCATGCAGCAGGTGACTGACCTTGCCGGCGGTCCATAGCCCACCGCCGGGCGCCGGCCGACCGGAGTCGTTCCAAAGCTCGGCGGTCTGTTCGGGCAGCACCCGATTGGCCTCGAACTCGGTGGCCTCGCGGGTCAGTGCATCGACGTAGGCCGCGCCGGCGAGCTGAACGAGGTGCTGTAGCTCGAGTTGGACGCCGTAGCGCTCCTCCAGGGCTGCGAGGGCGCCTTCCGGGGTGTGCTGGTCGAGCAGTTGGTTCGCCACCGGCCCGAGGTCCGGAAGCCCGCCATCGCGCGGCGGCATCCGCAGTTCGATGTTCTTGAGCCGTTTCTGCACCAGCAGGACCACCTCACGCGTCTCCTTCGTGCTCAGGTTGGGGAAGTGCCGGTTGAAGTGCTCGATCGCGGCCGCGACGACTGTCGCCGTCTCCAGCTTCTTCCATACCTCGTGGGCCGGCGTCCACTCACCACCGAACCGGATCATCGGATCTGCCGGTTTGTCGGCCATGACTTGCAGGCTCCAATAGCGGTTGGCCTAATCGGATAGCGGCCCGCGTAGGCGGCGCTTGAACCCGACTCTACCCATGCGGGTTACCCCGGCAGACTGACCCGGATGCGCGCGCCGCCCAACGGCGCTCGCAGGATCTCGACCGGTCCGCCGTACTGGTGCGCGATCTCGTTGACCACGGCAAGACCGATGCCTTCGCCCGGGTATCGCTGGTCGGCCCGTTCTCCGCGCTGGAGCAGGCGTTCCGAGTCGTCCGGCGCGATGCCCGGGCCGTCGTCGTCGATGTCGATCACCAGTCGACCGTTGCCACGGCGTCCGTGTACCTCGAGCTGCCTGGCGGCATGTCGAAAGGCATTCTCGAGCAGGTTGCCGAACAGCTCGAAAAGGTCGCCCTCATCGGCCTTCACCGTGTCGCCTTCGGCCAGCGTGATCGAGAAGGCGACGCCCTTTTCCCGGTGTACCTTGGCCAGGCTGTTGCACAGCCGGTCGAGCAGAGGGCGCAGCGCGATCGGGCGGATCACCGTTGTCGCACCGGCCACGGCGGCCCGCTGGCGCTGATAGCTGACGATCTGGTCGATCCTGCCGACCTGCTCGTCGACCAGCGCTGCAAGACCTGAGGCTGGTTTTTGATCGGCTGCCGTGCGCAGCACCGCCAACGGTGTCTTCAGACTGTGGGCCAGGTCCGACAGGCTGTTGCGGACCCGTGCCTGGCGATCCGCGCTGAGACGTATAAGGCCGTTGAGGTTGTCGCTGAGTCCCTGCAGTTCGCGCGGCACCGGGCCGTCGATCTGCACGCGCTCCCCGCGTTCGAGTTGCTCGACCGCATCGCTCATGGCGTGCAGCGGGCGAAGGCCCCAGCGCAGCAGGCCGAGCAGCACCAGCAGCAAGATGGTCGACACGCCACCGAGCCACTGCCAAAGGGTGGCGCGAAAAGCGGCCTGTTGCCGGTCGAGTGGCCGGCTGTCCCGCCCGACGGTCAGGGTGTAGAGCAGTGCCTGGCCGCTGTCGTCCTCCCACAGCACGCCCTGGTCGAGCAGCAGCAGACCGGCGTCTCGGCGGACCTGCCGGGTGCCGGGCGCGACCGTCGCCAGTACCTGCCGGTCCCATCCGATCAGCGAGCCGGAGCGCCATCGGTAACCATCGTCTGAACCGGCAATCTCGGCATACAGCCCGGAGTCCGGCTGGTTGAAATCGGGTGCGGCGAGTTGCGCCGGCAGTCGCATGCGGCCCACGGAATCGGGTTCCGCCGCGGTCAGCAGCGTATAGACATGCGCCTGCAGTTCCTCGCGGGCGGCCGACTCGACGTTGCTGCGAAACGCGCGGTCGAGCGCGATGCCGGCGAGACCCAGGAAAGCGGCCAGGACCAGCACGTGGCCGACCAGTAGTCGGCGGGTGATCGACAGGGTCACCCGGCGCCGTGCTCGCGAACAAAACGGTAACCTCGGCCGCGCAGGGTCTCGATCGGCCTGTGCCGTGCCTCGGGGTCGATCTTCCGGCGGATCCTGCCGACCAGCACCTCGACGACGTTGCTGTCTCGATCGAAGTCCTGGTCGTAGACGTGCTCGGTGAGCTCGGTCTTCGAGACGACCTTGCCGGCATGCAGCATCAGGTACTCGAGGATTCGATACTCGTGCCCGGTCAACGAGACCGGTCTGCCATGGCTCTCGACCGATTGGCGCACGGTATCGATCTCGATCCCGTTGAAACGAATCGCCGATTCGCTGTGCCCGGCGGCGCGGCGCAGCAGGGCATTGACCCGGGCCAGCAGTTCCTGGACGTGGAACGGCTTGGTCAGGTAGTCGTCCGCGCCGCTCTCCAGCCCTTCGACCTTGTCCTGCCAGGCATCGCGGGCGGTCAGGATAAGGATCGGGAAGTCGCGCCCCAGGGCGCGCAGTTCGGTAATCAGCGAAAT
>JASFVZ010000144.1:0-5907 GCA_050049565.1 Chromatiaceae bacterium
ACCGGTTGCTGCAGGAGATCCAGGATGGCGCCTGCGATGACCTCGAGGCTTCCCTGAACCGCCGGCGTCGGTTCGCTGTGCAGCTGGGCGAGCAGTGCGTCGCGCTCGTCGATCAGGCGACGGTACTCTGCTGTCAGCTGCTCCCACGTCTTCATGGCCTGCATCTCGCGTCGAGGCGACACCGGCGGCGCCTCGCTCTTCTGTGAAAAGGTTAGTCGCTTCTCCTGTCAACGGCCACGCGCTGATTTTCTTCAAGCGCGGGCCGTCTGCCGGTCGCCGGAATCTTACGTTCACTCCATTTCGGACCCCGGCGGCCGGAGCCTGCCTGACAGCAGGCCGTGGATGAATCCACTCTGGTCCGGCAGGCCGAGGAAGTGGCGATAGGCCTTCACGCCGAAACAGGTCGGCGCCAGCTGGTAGTAGACCGGCGACATCTCGTCGATGCTCTCGTACGGGGCCAGGTCGAAACCGCCCAGGACCCTCTCCCGCAGGGGCGAGGGCATCGTCGACAACTGAGCGACGTAGGCCAGGTACTCCTGCGCCACCAGGGACGGGTTGGGTATGGCGAAATTCTGGTCGATAATGGCATGGGCGATTTCATGGACCACGACCGTCTTATAGAGCGCTTCATCGATCGGTAGCCCGAACAGCCGGTAATTGCGGTCTCGGTTGAGCGACTGCTCGAGACCGAGCAGCCGGATCCTGTTTCGTTGCAACGAATATGCACCGATATGCGGCAGCGGATCGCCATGATCTGCGTACCGCTTGGTCAGTTGGATGGTTTGTTTGAGCTCGACCCCGTGCGCTCGAAAGAACCCTATGGCGTCGGCCACGCCTGCACGCAGGAGTTGTCGCTCCTCGGCGGAAAAGTTCTGGGCATCGATCAGAATCGTCGGGCAGCCAACGCAGACCGGCTCTCGTTCCGCCGCATCGGCAGTGATCAGCATGGCTATGAACAGGCCGACCAGGACCAACCTGGCTTTGTAACGCGCGGTCCTCATACCTCAAGCATACGCGCCCGGTCACAGACCGATGCGCATGGTGTCGGGACGCGCCCCGACAGCGAGCCGCGCAGGCACCCCGGTTTCCTGCGGCTGCTGACGATCTGCCGGCCTTCACCCTCACGATGTGGGCTTCACCGCCTCAATGGTTGCCGAGACCAGGAAGTCCGTCACCGGCTTACCCGGGGCCCAGTCGCGCATGAATTCCCGCGACTCGTCTTTCGGCGCGATCCGGACATCGGCGAAGCCGGCGGCCGCCATTATCTCCAGGAGCGCCTCGATACGTGAGGCGTTGCCCATGCAACCCGCAACCAGGGTCGGGTCGTTCCGAATCTCGTCCGGCAGGTCGGCCGTCGCCACCACATCGGCGATCGCCAGTCGTCCGCCCGGCCTGAGCACCCGGTTGGCCTCGCGGAACACCTGCGGTTTGTCGGCCGAGAGGTTGATCACGCAATTGGAGATGATGACATCCACCGTGGCATCGGCAACCGGCAGGTGCTCGATCTCACCGAGTCGAAACTCGACGTTCCCATACCCGCCCTTGGCCGCGTTGGAGCGTGCCTTGCTCAACATGTCGGGCGTCATGTCGACGCCGATCACCCGGCCGCTGTCACCGACCTCCGACGCCGCAAGAAAACAGTCGAAGCCCCCGCCTGAACCGAGATCCAGTACCGTCTCCCCGGGCTTGAGCGCCGCGATCGCCTTCGGGTTGCCGCAGCCCAGGCCCATGTCGGCACCGTCCGGCACGGCGGCAAGGTCCGACTCGGAATAGCCCAGCCGCGTCGAGATCAGCTGGCTGATCGCGACGTCGTCACTGGTGCCGCAGCAGCCCGCCGCGTTGCCACAGCTCTCACCGGCGGTATCGGCCCGGGCCACTTCACCATAGGCCGAGCGCAGGGCCTGCCGGTGCCGATCCTGGGCCGCATCGGCGCCGGCCGGATCGACGGCGGCCAACTCCTTGGGGTCACGATCGTCCTGCATGCTGGAAATCTCCGACTCGTTTGAATGGACAAGGAAACTGCGCCTTCACCGAACCGGCGTCAAGCCGGGCGGGCGCGATCAATAATGCGATCGCGCGACGCCGATCCGTTGCATGATCTCGATCGACAACTCCTCGATCGAGACCATGGTGCTGTCGACGAACGGGATGGCATGGCTTCGGAACAGATCCTCGGCGGCCGCCACCTCACGCCGACACTGTCCGAGCGAAGCATAGTCGGAGCCCGGCCGGCGTTCCTCACGGATCCGATGCAGGCGTTCGGGCGAAATAGTCAGACCGAAGCACAGCGATCGGTGCTCCTTCAGCGGCCCGGGCATCACGCCATTCAGGAAGTCATCCTCGGTCAATGGGAAATTCGCCGCGCGGATCGCGTACTGCATCGCGAGATAGAGGCAGGTTGGCGTCTTGCCGCTTCGGGAGACACCGACCAGAATCAGGTCGGCCGCATCCAATCCACGAAATCTCGATCCGTCGTCATAGTTCAGCGCAAAGTTGACCGCATCGACCCGGCGGTCGTATTGCCCGGGGTCAGCGATCCCGTGACTGAGCCCGATGTGTTCGCTCGGCGCCAGGCCCAACGCCTGCGACAGCGGCGGCAGATAGGTGTCGAAGATGTCCAGGACCAGCGCATTCGCACCGTGCAGCCGTTTACGCAGGGTCCCATCGACGATGCTCGAGAAGACGATCGGCAGAGGACTGCCGTCGGCGACCAGTCGGTCGATCTCTTCCAGGATCTCATCGACCTTCTCAAGGGTATCCAGGAATGGTTTGACGATCCGTTCGATCGCCAGACCGTCGAACTGGGTCAGCAGCGACCTGACCAGCTGTTCCAGCGTGATGCCGGTTCTATCCGACACGATGAAGAGCGTTTGCGGTTCGTCAACCATTTGTCCGCCTCTGGTCGCCGATACGCTCGGCCGACCATCGCAATGCTATCAGTCTGTGTTTTCGGTTCGCCGGCCGATCGGAGGAATCCCGGTGGCAGCGCCCGGATTTGACGCTGCCCTGGCGCTGGGTTCTTTGCCACAATCCCGTCATGCAGACGACCGATATCGATCAGACACGGGCCACGCTGGCCGCCAGGTTGCGACAGGTTGTGGCCGGGCCGCACGTCCTGAGTGAACCCGACGAACTCGCACCCTACGAATGTGACGGGCTCGCTGCCTACCGGGTCGTCCCGTTGCTCGTTGTGCTGCCCGGCAGCGCCGAAGAGGTCGAGGCCGTCATGCGGATCTGCGCGGCCGAGCAGGTAGCGGTGGTGGCTCGTGGTGCCGGAACCGGCCTTTCCGGCGGCGCTCTGCCACTGCAGGACGGTGTCCTGCTGAGCCTCGCGAGACTCAACCGGATCGTCTCCATCGATCCCGAAAACGGGTTCGCGCGCGTCCAACCGGGCGTGCGCAACCTCGCGATCAGCGAGGCCGCGAAACCCTTCGGCCTGTACTACGCACCCGACCCCTCGTCACAGATCGCCTGCTCGATCGGCGGCAACGTCGCTGAGAACGCCGGCGGCGTGCACTGCCTCAAGTACGGATTGACCGTCAACAATGTATTGGCGGTCGAGCTCGTAACGATCGAGGGTGAGCGCGTCACCTTCGGCGGCAGTGGTCTCGACGGCCCCGGGTTCGACCTGTTGGCGCTGGTCACGGGTTCGGAGGGAATGCTCGGAATCGTCGTCGAGGTTAGGGTCAAGCTCCTGCCGATCCCACAGCGCGCGCAGGTCGCGCTGGCGGCGTTCGACGACGTCGAGGCCGCCGGCCAGGCCGTGGCCGACATCATCGCCGCCGGTATCCTGCCGGCCGGCCTCGAGATGATGGACAACCCGGCAATACGCGCCGCTGAGGATTTCGTCCATGCCGGGTACCCGACCGATGCGCAGGCCATCCTGCTGTGCGAGGTCGATGGCGGCAACGAAGAGGTCTCTGAAGAGATCGCCAAGGTCCGTGAACAGCTGCTGGCCTCCGGTGCGGCCGAGGTCAAGACCGCACAGGACGACGCCGCCCGCGCCCGCTTCTGGGCAGGCCGCAAGGCCGCGTTCCCGGCCGTTGGCCGTATCTCGCCCGACTATTACTGCATGGACGGGACGATTCCCCGCAAGCACCTGCCCCGGGTGCTGCGCGATATCGCCCGCTATTCCGACGAATCCGGTCTGCGGATAGCCAACGTGTTCCACGCCGGTGACGGCAATCTGCATCCGTTGATCCTCTACGATGCAAACCAACCCGGTGAATTGGAGAAGGCCGAGGAAGTGGGCGGCCGG
The DNA here is from genome assembly GCA_050049565.1 of Chromatiaceae bacterium. Lineage (GTDB taxonomy): Bacteria > Pseudomonadota > Gammaproteobacteria > Chromatiales > Chromatiaceae > Thiosocius. The sequence goes on from JASFVZ010000144.1 coordinate 4,259, forward strand.
ATCCTCGAACTCTGCGTCGAGGTCGGCGGGACCATCACCGGCGAGCACGGCGTCGGGGTCGAGAAGATCAACCAGATGTGCGCCCAGTTCCCACCGGAGGAGTTGCAACTGTTCCATGATCTCAAGCGCGTGTTCGATCCCGCTGGACTGCTCAACCCGGGCAAGGCGATACCGACGCTGAACCGATGTGCCGAGTTTGGCGCCATGCATGTCAAGGCCGGCGACCTGCGCTTCCCGCACCTGGAACGGTTCTGATGACCATCGCCGACCACGCGGACGCGCTCGCGCAACAGGTCGCCGAGGCCGACCGGCATGACCGGCCGCTGCGCATTCGGGGCTTCGACAGCAAGGCGTTCCTCGGGCACCCGGTCGAGGGGGAGACCCTCGACGTCAGCAGTCACCGGGGTATCGTCCGTTACGAACCGACCGAGCTGGTGGTCACCGCCCGGGCCGGGACGCCGATCCGGGAACTCGAGGGCGCACTGGCCGAGCACGGCCAGATGCTGGCATTCGAACCTCCTCAGTTCGATGGCGATGGATCGATCGGCGGTGCGATCGCGAGCGGGCTCGGCGGTCCACGCCGGCCATGGGGTGGCGCGCCACGTGACCTGCTGCTCGGCGTGACGCTGCTCGACGGCACCGGTCGGGTGCTGCGGTTCGGCGGCGAGGTGATGAAGAACGTCGCCGGTTACGACGTCAGTCGCCTGATGGCCGGCGCATTCGGGACGCTGGGCGTGCTGCTCGAGGTATCGATTAAGGTGCTGCCGGCGCCGGCGGTCGAACGAACCCTGGTGCTGACGCGGTCGCGCGACGCCGCCTTGAAGCAGGTGCGTGAACTCGCGCGGCAGCCGGCACCCTTGAGCGGCGCCTGTCATTGGGAAGACCGACTCTACCTGCGCCTCTCCGGCAACGCCGCGAGCGTCCGGGCCTGGGAGCAACAGCTCGGAGGCGACGGTGGTGCCGGCGACGGCTTCTGGCAGCAGCTGCGCGATCAGCAACTCAGTTTCTTCAAACCCGAACGCCCCCTATGGCGCCTCTCGGTCGCTCCGGCAACCCCGCGCCTGGCCTGCGAGCAGGAGGTCCTGACCGACTGGGCAGGCGCGCAACGCTGGGTCTACAGCGAGGTCCCTAGCGACCGCCTGCGCGAGGAAGTCGCGAAATCGGGGGGCCATGCCATACTTTTTCGTCATGGCGACGGCTCAATCCCGGTCTTTCACCCGCTCGACCCGGTCAAGGAACGCCTGCATCGCGGCATCAAGCAGACCTTCGACCCGCACGGCACCCTCAACCCGGGGCGGCAATACGCCACCCTCTGACGCCTACGTCCGCGTCGCCGTCGTGGTCTGCGCGTTGCTGTTCGCGGGCAGCGCCCAGGCATTCATCTGCCTGCTCGCCGGCGTCGACAAGCCGCCGCGCTATCGCACCTTCGACATGGCGCCCTACCCGGCCTGGCCTGCGCCCGCCCCCCGCTATAACCTGCTGCCGTCGATCATGCCGCGGCCAGACCCGATCTCCGGAACCCGGCATCGGCGCAAGTCGCGGCCACCGATGCACGAGGGGCAGATCTGGCGTCCCGTCGATTGATGCTCGTCGGCCGATGTCGGCCCTCTCCGATTAACCGCACAGATCGCTCCGAACCGGCAGCGCAT